>CAYNDU010000148.1:0-10955 GCA_964395615.1 uncultured Pirellulaceae bacterium
ATCCAACTCGACAACGTGAGTTACACAACCTGTCCACCGGGTTCCGAAGATTGGGAATTGCGTGCCGGCGCAATAGACCTCGATACGCGCGATGGCGTCGGCACAGCGCGCAACGTCAAGCTGCGATTCAAAAACATTCCTATTTTGTATGCACCGTATATGTCGTTTCCGATCGGTGACGCGCGCAAGTCCGGCATACTAACCCCGGAAATCGGCAGTACCGGCCGCAGCGGTAGCGAAATTCGCGTACCGATCTACTGGAATATCGCACCCAACTACGACGCGACAATCTCGCCACGCTGCTGGTTGCAGACAGAGCGGGCGATGTCGCCATGAACGAGGTCTGGCGAGTGCTCGCACCCGACGGCGTCGCCTATATTCAACGCGATGGTCACTGGAAGAAACACGTCAAGCCACGGTCCACGGACATCGACGAGTGGACGCATTTTTTTTACAACGCGAGCGGCAATGCCGTCTCACAAGATCAACGGGTCGCTCCAACCCGATACTTGAAATGGGTTACCGGCCCGCTCTGGTCGCGGAGCCATGAGTACACGCCCAGCATGGCCGCCATGGTCTCGGCCCGCGGCAGGATCATATCCATTCAAGATGAGGGAATCCGAGGTGTCACGGACCCTCGCATCGGCGACCGATGGATGATCCAAGCGCGCGACGCTTTCAACGGACTGCTGCTTTGGCAGCGTCCCATGGCGAAGGACTGGGGGACCGCCGTCTGGGGTGGCGACCGAAACTGGGGCACTCCTATGTCGATCCCTCGACGGCTGGTCGCAGTTGGCGATCGCGTTTACGTGACCCTTGGATATCGAGCGCCGGTCACGGTCTTGGACGCTCGATCGGGTGAAACGGTCCAGGTATTGAACGAAACCCAGAACACGGACGAGTTGATACTCGACGGCAAGACGCTGCTGGCGCGCCGACGCAAGAAGATACCGAACTACTCCCCCAAAGCCAGCGCCTGGAAAGTGCAGCTCAGACGCGGGGAGACGCCACCACCGGCCGTTAAGGGAAGTGAGACGATTACGGCCATCAACATCGAAAATGGAAAACTACTTTGGCATTGGAATGACTCGCAAGTCGTTACGCTGACGCTTGCGGCAGCAACCGGGCGGGTGTGCTATCACAATTTCGAGGAGATCATCTGCCTGAATGAAAAAACCGGGCGGCTACTTTGGCGTGTACCCTGCCCGTCGTGGCCCGATCTCATTGGAACCTCCGGCACGCTGGTGATGTACCAGGACCTGGTTTTCTATGCAGGGGATCGAGGCCTACATGCCTACGACGCCACGAACGGAAAGCTCCTGTGGAAGGGCCCGCGCATGCGACGAACGGGAGTCCGGCATACCGCGGACCTGCTGATCGCTGATGGTCTGTTGTGGAGCGGGATTACGGCAGACATGGCTACCGGGCAGCTTTCCAAGGAAGAGTCGCCCCATGCGGTTCCCGCGTTTACCGGCTCGACGCTCAAAGGACTCGATCCGCGAACGGGGCAGGTCCGGCGGCAGATCGAAATTGGGGCAGTCATGAGTACCGGTCATCACATCCGTTGCTATCGAAGCAAAGCCACCGAGCGTTTCTTGATGTGGCCCAAACGGGGTACGGAGTACATCGATATCATTGACGGCAGGGACCACATGCGGACCGATTGGCTACGTGGCGAGTGCAGCTATGGGGTCATGCCTTCCGACGGCCTGGTCTACGTGCCACCACACCCGTGTATCTGTTCGCCCGGCGTCAAGTTGGAAGGGTTTTTTGCCGCCTCGGCGCGACCCGCCAAGTCAACAACCGTGCCCGGCGGACCTCGCCTGCAGAAAGGGCCTGCGTTCGCCACTGAGATTGCATCCGCATCGTATGCGAGCGAAGACTGGCCCATGTATCGCCACGATCTGGCCCGTAGCGGTTCCACGCCCTCAGCGGTGGCGCCCCTTCTTGCGTTAGATTGGAAGAAGTACCTCGGTGGAAAACTGACTCAGACAGTGATTGTCGGCGGCCACGCGATTATCGCTTCAACCGATCAACACACGGTCTACGCCCTAGATGCCGCCACCGGGCAATTGGCCTGGAGTTTCGTCGCCGGTGGCCGTATTGATTCGGTACCGGCCGTGTCCGAAGGCCGGGTGCTCTTCGGCAGTCATGATGGATGGGTCTACTGCCTGCGAGAGTCCGACGGGAGTCTGGCCTGGCGGTTTCGTGCAGCACCGCAGGAAGTGCTGGTAACAGCCTTCGAACAGCTTGAATCGCTCTGGCCCGTATTGGGCAGTGTTCTTGTTCACCAGAACGTCGTCTACGCAACCGCCGGTCGGTCGAGCTTTCTGGACGGAGGCATGCATTTTTACGCCCTGGATCTGAAGACGGGTCGCGTCGTGCACCATCGTCACCTGAAGGGTCCGTGGCCGGATGCTTCGAAAGACGTCGGAGACCCTTATGGCATGTTGGGTACAAAACCGGATCTCCTCACGTTCAATGGCACGGCGCTCTCGATGGGGCCGCACGAGTACAAATTGTCGCTCGAGGACCACCAGGCCTTTCAACCGGACCGAGATGGTAGCGTCCGAAAATCCGATCGTTTTCTGATGGCTAGCAGTGGTTTTCTCGATGATACGTGGCACGACCGAACGATGTGGACGTACAGCCGACTGTGGCCGGGCCGCGACGTATTCTCGACGGCTCACGTTGCACCCAAGAGCGGTCAGCTTGTCGTCTTTGATCAATCCGACACTTATTCGGTCAAGGCATTTATGCAGAAGTCGTTCATGAGCCCCCGACATGTGCCGGGAACGGGGTATGGTCTGGTCGCCGACCGAAACGAGAATGAACCGGGCAAGAACTTTCGTCGACAGGAACCGCCACGTTGGCAGACCGTCGTCCCGCTGCGTGCCCGCGGCCTGCTTCTGAGCAGTAACCGGATCTTTCTGGCCGGATGCCAGGACATCACTTCCACGACCGACCCGACGGCGTCATACGAGGGACGCGGGAAGGCCGTGCTGTGGTCGGTCTCGGCATCCGACGGCAAGAAACTCGAGTCGTTCGAATTGGGTGCTCCGCCAGTCAATGACGGCTTGTCGGCCGCGCGAGGTCGACTTTATATTTCCGCGACCGACGGAACCGTCAACTGCCTGGCACCGGTTGAGGCGAAACGCCCCTGACCGGATGTGCCGGCCTGAGGATCACGATGTTACGACTCGCCAGGGCACGCCGCCACGAGAGCACGGTTGGAGCCGGATCGCGAAAGTAGAAAACGAACCCAGTCATCAGGAGATGGACGATGAACGATATGCGATTCGGATCGAAGGCCTTGGCCGTGGCCACCGTCTTCTGCCTCGTGTTGCTGCGACCCGGACGGGCGGCAGAGCCGCACGTTCCCATTGAGCGCACCGTTGATCCCTGGGGGCCATGCTTCTACGGATTCTGCATGGACACGCACGATGCCAAAAAACGCACGATTCCGCAGCAAGCGACCATGCTCAAGGAAATTGGCTTTTCCGGTGCCGGCTATCCACTTTGGGTGGATGGAAGTCTCGGAAAGAACCTAAAAACACTCGACGACGCAGGCCTTCGAGTCTGTCAACTTTACACGACGGTCAACCTCTCACTCGATACTCGCCCTTACGACCCGCGCGTCCTCGAAGCCTTCCGGCAGCTTAAGGGTCGACCCGTGACGATCTCGGTGCTGCTGGTTGGATTGCCGCCCGCTGATCCCAAAGGCATGAAGCGAGCCGTCGAGGTCCTCCGAGCATTCGGAGACTGCGCGGCCGAAAACGGTCTGCGCGTTTCGATTTACCATCACACGGCCAATTGGACCGAAAGTTTTCCATTTGCACTGGAAGTCGCCGGAAAAGTCGACCATCCACAGGTCGGCGTCAATTTCAACCTCTGTCACTGGCTGAAGGTCGAGGGCGATAGACCCTACGAGCCGATCCTGCGCGCCAATGTCGACAAACTCTTTGCCGTGACTCTTAATGGAGCCCAGCGAGGTGCGGAGATGTGGACCGACGGCCTCATACAGCCGCTCGATCGAGGTAATTTCAACAATCCCCGACTGCTCAGCACACTGCACGAGATCGGGTATCGAGGGCCGATCGGTTTGATGTGTTACGGTATCACCGGCGACGCGAGCATCCATCTACAGAGATCGCACAAGATCTGGAAAACCTGGACCGACGCGCTCGAACAACTCGAGGATAGCAAAGTCAAGGGAGGGTTGGTCGTTCATGTCGGGTGCCGAGACGCCGAAAAGACGGCCGCGTTCCGAGCGAGCGACCGTTACGTCGTTCAGGGCCTGACCGTGGATCCGGCGCAACTGGTATCGGCGCGAAAACTCATCGCCCTGAGAGGATTGTACGGCAAAGTCACCGTCAGCACGTTTGACGGCCGACACCTTCCGTATGCCGATAACCTCGTAAATCTCCTGATCGGCGAGGACCTCCACTCGGTTTCCATGCAGGAAGTCCTTCGCGTGCTCGTGCCAGGCGGAGTTGCCTACGTCAAACGGCAAGGAACCTGGCAAAAAACGGTCAAGGACTGGCCGTCCGAGATCGATCAGTGGACGCACCACCTGCATGGCCCGGACGGTAATCCAGTGGCCCGTGATACGGTTGTCGGACCGCCACAGAAAATGCAATGGCAGGCTGGCCCGAAATGGTCTCGGGCGCACGACTCCGATTCCAGCACGGACGCAGTGGTGACCGGTGGCGGAAGGATCTTCTACTTCGCTGATGAAGCACCTGCCAGCCTATCGGGCGACAACGAATTGCCGGACAGGTGGTTCTTGACCGCGCGCGACGCGTTCAACGGAATGCCGCTGTGGAAGATCCCGATCGAGGACTGGGGATGGCGAGCCTGGAAAGAGACATGGTACAAGGGCCGTGCAGACACGTATCCACGAAACGTCCATCGACGTGTCGTCGCAACCGACGACAAGCTCTATGCCACGCTCGGTTACCACGCTGCTGTCAGCCAGCTGGACGCGGCAACAGGCAAGACCCTGCGAACATATGACGGAACGCAAGGCACACGGGAGATTCTCTATCAGAACGGTCAACTGATTCTGACCGTCCCCGGCCAGGATGGGCTCGGCCTGGTCGTGCTGGACCCCCTGTCGGGATCGATCATCTGGCGAACGCCCGACAAATACTCCGGTGCATCGACCGAACGCAAACCGGCAGGCCGAATTACTTTGGATAGTGTGTTGAACGCGGCCGTAAGTGACGAACTTGTTTGCTTTATGGACGGAAAGGACCTCGTTGGACTGGATCGCGAGACGGGTAACGAACGCTGGCGAACAACGCCACAATCCAACAGCAAAGGACTGTGGACGGGAACGCTGATCACGAGCGACGGAGTGATTCTCTACTCGGAACCTCGCCTGTTGACTGCACTGTCGGCCGACGATGGCAAGACGTTGTGGAATCTAAAGACCTCTGATGTGCAAGGTCTGTGGTTCGTCTGGAAGGACGTCTTTGTCATTGATGGATTGGTCTGGACGTGGAGTCCCGAGACGGTGCGCCGCCATCCGTTGGCCGCCAATGGATACGATCTGCAGACAGGAGAGCTGAAGAAGAGTATGCCTGTGGGCAACATCTTTAACGTTGATCATCATCATCGATGTTACCGCAACAAGGCTACTTTGAATTACATTATCGCCAGCAGGCGAGGCGCTGAATACGTCGACCTGCACAATGGCCAACATTCGGTCAACACATGGGTGCGGGGAATCTGTTTTCTAGGCATGATGCCCGCCAACGGACTGCTCTATGCACCGCCACATCCGTGCAAATGCTATATCAATGAAAAGCTGAGCGGCTTCTGTGCATTAGCAGCCGAGACCGCCGGCAATGGTTGGCCCGTTAAGGAAAGACTCACGAGAGCATCCGCCTATGGCCAACCTTTGGCCGATGATTCAGAAGCGTCTGTGCCGTCCCTATCATGGCCGACATTTCGCGGTAATCCGGCGAGGTCCGGTGCGACCGACGCTCAGCTGCCGGAAGCACTGTCTCCAAGCTGGAAGCGTGCCTTGGGAGTCGAGATATCAGCACCGGTCGTTGCCGGCGGCAGGTTGTTTGTGGCCGCTACCGATACCCACAAGGTGTACGCACTGAACGCCTCGTCGGGCACGATCGCATGGACACACACAGGTGGCGGACCGATCGATTCGCCACCCACCTACTACCGCGGGATGGTGTTGTTCGGCTCGGGTGACGGTCGAGTGACCTGCTTGAGAGCGTCCGATGGAGAGGTGATTTGGACGTTTTGCGCTGCCCCGAGAGAGCGATGGGTTGTGCGATCGAGCCGTATTGAATCCGCGTGGCCCGTGCACGGAACCGTACTGATCGATCACGACATCGCGTACGTTGCTGCTGGACAATCGTCTCATCTGGATGGTGGAATCCACGTTTATGGTCTTCAGCCGCGGACAGGAACCGAACTCTACCACACGGTTGTCGAGGGACCGCACGTCAACCTCTCAAATGAAGCGTGGCACGAAGACGTGCGCGACGCTCATGGCCTCGGGTCGCTGGCCGATGTGATGCAGGCTGTCGACGACCGCATCTGCATGGGGAACCGCGTGTTTGACCGGCAACTGGAAGACGGCGGGGCCACGCCGCCACGGACCCGAGCGCTCGGTGGCATGCTGGACGACAGTCAATTCAGGCGGTTCTTTTGGTACTATGGCCGAGACATGACCGCCGACCTGCATGAACATCTCAACTACCGACCGATTGAACAGCTTCAGATAAGACATGGGCTGAGTTCGATGCTGGTCAACAACCGGGAATCGATCTTCGGGGTCCGACGCTTCGACAATACGAAGTTGCTGAATCCACGCAATTTCTTTGAACCGGGGAAAGGAGATCTGCTCTTCGCCACGTCCATGGGCCAGGACGATCGCGATTGGTCCAACAGAATACCAATCCGTGTCACATCCATGCTCGTCACTCCGAAACAACTGGTCGTCGCAGGGCCGCCGGAACAAAGCGTTGATCCTGACGATCCGCTGGGTGCCTACGAGGGCCGAAAAGGCGGCGTTGCCTGGACCGTGTCGACGGTGACAGGCGCACAAATCGGAGAATATGTCCTGCATTCGCCTCCGGTGTTCAACGGGCTGGCCGCGACGAACGGCCGTTTATACATCGCGTTGCAGGATGGCACGATTGAGTGCCTGGCCGGCAAGTAAACGGGTAAAGGATGCGCGCGGACGATCCTGACGGATCTCTGACGCGGCAGTCCGGGTGATGCTCGGACCGTTTCATTTGTTATTCCTATGTTCCTTTGAAGCGACCGACTCGCTTGAGATCAACGGTATGAACGTGAATCATCGATTGGCATCGGCCACGATTAGTGTCTCTTTTTTGTTGTCCGTGTCATGTGCTGTGCGCGCCGTCGAAAACGCAGAGGACATTCTCGCGCAGACACACGTTCAGGGGGGCCTGGTGGTCCACTTGGGCTGCGGGGACGGCAAGTTGACTGCTGAACTGAAGGCTGGAACACGTTACCTGGTTCATGGCTTGGATGCCAATGCAGAGAATGTCACCAAGGCTCGCAATTACATCGAGGCCAGAGGCATTGTTTCCGGTGTCTCGATTATGAAGTGGTCGGGTGGGCGACTTCCCTATGCCGACAATATGGTCAACCTCCTTGTGGCCAAACGGTTGGCAAACGTGACGATGGATGAGGTTCTGCGAGTGCTGACGCCCAAGGGAGTTGCATGGATCGACGGTCGTCAGACGATCAAGCCCTGGCCGGCGGGCATCGATGAATGGACGCACTGGCTCCATGCGGCCGACGGCAACGCCGTGGCACAAGACACCGTGGCCGGACCACCTCGTCGGATGCAGTGGATCGCCGGCCCGCTCTGGTCACGTCACCACAACACGGTCCCGAGTACGAGTTCCATGGTTTCGGCCGGCGGGAGGCTGTTTTACATCGTTGACGAAGCGCCCGCGGGGATGGGCGGTTCTGTACCCGACAAATGGACGCTCGTCGCGCGCGACGCGTTCAACGGAATTCCGCTGTGGAAACGGCCGATGCCGGAGTGGGGTTGGAAAACGTGGAGCACCGATTGGAAGAGCCGATTCACCGTCCCAACCCAACTTCCTCGCCGACTGGTGGCCGTAGACAATCGAGTCTTTGTCACGCTGGCATTCAACGCGCCTTTGACCGAACTCGACGCGGCAACGGGCCGTGTCGTTCGAGTGTTCGAGCATACTGAGTGGACCGATGAGATTCTGTACGTCGATGGACGGTTGATCTTGGCGGTCAACCACGACCGCCAACGCCCGGGCCTGGCTGCCGCCAAACGACGAGGTGAGGAAGACCAGCCACCGGTAAGAAAGTCGGTCGCGGCCTTCGATGCATCGAGCGGCAAGCTGTTGTGGAAGCAGGGTGAGTACGTTGGTGTTCGTTCCAAGACCGGCTCGATGGATCGGATCAGCCACCTCTCGATGTGCGTGGATGATGGGCACGTGTTCTTTGTCGATCGCGACCGCATTGTCTGCCTCGACTTGAAGACCGGTCGTGAATCGTGGAACGTCGCGCGTCCTCAAGTCCCTGAGCATAAAATGCGGTACAACATCCGCATCACCGACATGATAACGCTCGTGGCCCACGGCGGCCGCGTCTATTTTGCGCAGCTTGATCCCGATCGCGCGATCGACTGGCGCGAAATTCGCGGACGATTGCACGCACTGTCCGCGGAGACGGGCGTCGAGGAGTGGAACCGCCCGTGCGCCTCGTGGGGCTGGGGTCACCCGGCCGACGTGTTCGTCGTTGGCGGGCTGGTCTGGGCACACGACTACCAGGGAGGTCCTCGCAGCAGCCGAGAGGGCCGGCCTCGAAACGCGACCGATCTGGCCGCCGGCAAATCGTGGGTCGGTTCGCGAGGCGCTCAGATCGTGGGAATCGATCCGGCCACGGGTGAGGTGCGTCGGACCCTTTCCAGCTTTGAAGCCTTCGACAACGGTCATCACCACCGCTGCTATCGCAACAAGGCCACGTCAAGATACCTGATGACGAGTTTCCGGGGACTGGAGTTTCTGCCCTTTGACGGAGCCCCAACAACCCTCAATCACTGGGTTCGTAGCACGTGTCGGCTGGGGGCAATTCCTTGCAACGGCCTGGTGTATACCGGCCCGCATCCCTGCGACTGCTATATCAGCTCGAAACTCAATGGATACCTGGCGCTCGCACCGTCAACCGACGATCACGGCGACGCAGATCCTGCAATTGCGGCACCATCAGCTCGTGCCGTCGTTAACACTGACTCGTCGCAACCGTCCGGCAAAAATCGGATTACGCGAGGCCCCGCGTTTACGTGGTCCTGCGACCAACCGTTCCTGCCGAACGCCGTCGAGGACTGGTCGACCTATCGCCACGATTCCCAGAGGAGTGGTTCCACGACCGCGTCGCTCGATGCCCAACTGACGGCAGGCTGGACTGCCGACGTCGGCACCCGACCAAGCGCGTGTGTTGCAGCCGGCGACCGAGTGTTCGTCTCGGCGGTCGACGCCCATCGGATCGTGGCTCTGGATATCGACGACGGCCGGCGTCGATGGGCATTCACGGCGGATGGCCCGATGGATACCCCGCCGACCGTATCATCCGACCGAGCCTATTTTGGTTCTGCCGATGGCCACGTGTATTGCGTGCGGCTGAGTGACGGAAAACTGGCATGGCGTTTTCGCGTGGCGCCCGAGGAACGGCTGGTCGGCGCGTTTGGACACGTCGAATCCGCCTGGCCAGTGCACGGCGCCGTGCTGGTGCGAAACGGAGTCGTTTACTGCTCGGCGGGCCGCTCAACGTTGCTGGATAACGGGATCTTTGCCGTCGCATTGGATGCGCTATCGGGCAAAGTGGTCACCCAGCAACACTTGATCACACCTCACAACGTCAAGGTTGACTCGGGACGCGATCCGAAAAAACAGTCTGGCCTGCTTTCCGACATACTGGTCGAACAAGACGACGTCGTCTACATGCGGCGGCAACGTCTATTTCCGGTTCCCGAGGTCGGGTCTCACGACGACGCGTCAACGCAAGGTGAGCCGCTGCGTGCGACCGGCGGGCTCCTGGACGATTCCTGGTTCAGCCGAACGCGCTGGTACCTGGGAGGGCGGCCGGTTGCAGAATACTGCGTTTTTGACGCGGATGCCGTTTACGGCGTCGCGGCTCGAAGTGGATTGAATGTCAACGGAGGGTTCATTACCCCCGGGACCAACGGCTACGAATTGTTCTCCGCTCTTCGATCGGGCAAGAAGCGATGGTCCATTCGCGTGCCGGTTCGCGTCACGTCGATGGTTCTGGCCGGCGAGACCTTGTTCGCTGCCGGCACGCCGGATCGAATCGACCCGAACGACGCCTGGGCCGCCTACGAGGGTAAGCGAGGCGGCCAACTGCTCGCCCTTTCGGCTAAGGACGGGACGATAAAGGCTCGGTACAAACTTGACGTGGCTCCAACCTACGACGGCCTGGCCGTTGCACGTGGTCGGATCCTCGTATCGACGGTCGACGGCACGATTCGCTGCTTCCAAGGAAAAAAAGGGTCCTGACCCGAATGGCACTGTCAAAATACAGCGTGCGCGCAGATTGGTCTATGCGTGACCCGAGAGTTGGTTTTAGAATCCGGTCAGCCGTGGGTTGTTGTTGATTTTTTGCCCTGCCTCGGCTGTTTAAGCTCTTGCCCTCCTTGGTTTCTCTTCGAATCAACCAAGGAGGGTTTTTCGATGGACCGTATACCATATTCGTCGCCGCAGGGCCGTAGCTGTTTTGGGAGAATCTCAGCTGCCTCTTTGTCTCAGGCGAGCTTGCCGTTCGCGGAGACCCTGTCGGCCGAGCGCATTGCGAGGATCTTCGTTAAGCATGGCGGTCTGGTAAGCGTTCACGGGTATTAAAACTGATGTCGGTGATTTCGGGGAAATCGATTATGTTGTTTGACCATGAAAGTG
>CAYNDU010000149.1:0-10911 GCA_964395615.1 uncultured Pirellulaceae bacterium
CCCAACGTGCAGTTGCGTTTGGAAGCAGCTGCGAGTGTTCCAGAATACCACCGTTAAAGAAACGCCCGTCCGCCCCTAGCCGAACAGCTCCTCAAGCGCGGCCTCAACGTCATCGAGAGCTGGAATGGTACGAATAGCTTTATTTCTTCGACAAGGGGGGTGAAGTGGCGACGAATCGCCTGGAGGATCAGGAGATTCCCGTGCTCAGCCTACACCTGCTTCAGATCTGCCTGGTTTACATCAACACGCTCATGATCCAGAACGTGTTGTCGGACGCAACGTGGATGAACCGAATGACGGAAGTCGATTTCCGGGCGTTGATTCCGTTGATTCACAATCACGTTACGCCATACGGATCCTTCAAGCTCGACATGGAGAAGCGACTACATCTCGAGGAGTCTACGCTACTGGTGGCATAAAGCGATCCGAGGGACGTCTGGCACTCAAATGGCACCTGGTGACAGCCTCGCTCCCGCTACCCTATGCAGCAAGACCGCGAGCGTCCATCTGAGTCTCTCGACCGAGTCGTCCGGATTCATCGAATGCGGCCGCTGATTCGGCGCAAAGAAAAACCGGGGCTCGAAGGAGAGGACGAGCCCCGGGGATTCGATCGACCAAGCTTGAGAACCGGGTAGAATCCAGTGTTCTTTTCTATTTCTTCAGGTCTTTCTCGGCGGCGGCAACCATGCCGTCAATCCACTCGTCGACCGTTTCGTCACCAGGGCTTCCGACCGACTTGTGGCGGATGACACCCGCATGATCGATGAAATAGAGGGTGGGCCATCCCGATACATTCCACTCCGTTGAAATGGGACCGCCCGTGCTTCCACCGTTCCAGAAACTGCGCCAGGTTATTTCTTCTTCCTTCATCACTCCCTTGAGCGCTTCTCGATCTCGATCACTATTGACGCCAATCAGAACGAAAGGACGATTTGCTAGACGTTTTACGAGCGACCGCTCGTGTGGGTACATGGCCCGGCAGGGGCCTCACCAATTGCCCCAGAAGTCGAGCATCACAACCTTTCCGCGATAGTCCGACAATTTGAACGCCGTGCCATCAACGTCCTCAGCGGCAATCTCCGGCGCCTCGCACCCCACGGACAAGTGCCGGATTTCAAACAGCTCGCGTTTCGCCCGATCGGCCAGTTTTCCCGAAACGTCTGAGAAGTCTTCGACAACGCGGTCATAGAGTTCTTCGATTTCGCGTTTCAAGTCCTCACTCTTCTTGGCCTTGAGGAACGCGAGATAATCATCGCCATAATATTGGGCCAATGACTTTGCGCGTGCCTCGTCATCCAGCATTTCAACGTACTGGTTCGTTCGCTTGAGCGTCTGGGCCAGTGCGAAAGAGGCGTGCCCCTGTACGGAATGGCTCGAGCTCGATTTCATCACTCTCCTCAGTAGTGTTTCCGTTTCCGCCGACACGTTGTAGGCAATCATCTCCAACGCGGTACCGACGTTCTTGCTCTCCGGGTGATGCTCGAGGAGCAACTCAACGGCCTTCTTTGAAATCGGCTGGCCGCGCATGTTGGTGACGATCCAAGCCAGGGCATCCGCAGCAGCGGGGTCGTCGATGCTTGCCTTGGCCAACTTCATGAATTTCTCAGCATAATCGGCCGGGTTGGGTCGGCTCGCCATATCGAAGGGCTTACCCGCTTCGCGGTCTTCTTGGGCCTGCTTGGCCCATTTTTGCATGGCCTGGCTGTACTCATCACCCAGCGCCTTCACTTTGTCCGCCTGAGTCTTGGCTCCGTCCTCGGCCTGCGTGTCGCCACCGGCCGCGACTGCCGAAATACAGAGCAGGGCAGCAAGTGTCCCCGTCATCATCCAGCGCCTCATTAGCATTTCTCCTGCAAGTGGATTTCTGATCTGCGCAAAAGTTCCGACTACCGCCGTATTATGGCCATTTACGCACCGGTCTGGCAAATGCAAACGCAAGAAATCGCGTCGGAAGCATCAAAAAAGCGAAGCAGTTGAGCAGCAAGAGACAGGGACGGGACCAAGTCGCAGGAGATCCCCATGGTTGTCAAGTCAGAAACTCGACCTTCATGTCGAATTCGGTCGGTAGCTGGTAGACGCGCAGAAAGACTTCCAAGGTAATGCGTGCCGTCTCGTCAACGTCGGCTAGTGCCAACTGGAACCCCGTGTCCGGCGTGACTGCCACTGCGGCGCCGCCTTGCTCCGGAGTTGCTTCATCGGACAATGTCGCCGGGAGTTTGTCGAAATAGGTCTCGGCCCGCGCCCATTGTTCGGGCGACAATGCCTGGCGGGGCAGATCGAGCAGGTACGCTTGATGCGGTCGGGCGAACTGAACGAAGTTCTCCGTTTCGGCATCCGAGAATATGACGGTCGGAGAAGACGAGGTAAGGCCGGACAGATGTTCCAACGCGTTGGTAATCGCTTCGTATTTGGCTTCCAGCGTCACGACCGGCTGCGTCGGCAACCGGTAGCCATTTGACTCAGGGCGACCACTTTTATCGGTCGGTGTACCTGCAGTGGCCGTCAGGTCGGCCGGCACCATTTGCAGAGCCGAGTCGATCTTGGATTTGATGACATGGGCTGGCTCGCGGAAGAGGTCGAGGAAGAAGCTTCGCCGCTGCCCATCGATGAGCTTGATATTGACGTAGGCAGTCTTGTTGCCGGTGTTGCGTGAGAGCGAGCCGACCTGTTTGTGTTGGACGATCTTCCAATCCGCGATCTGTTCAAACGGAAGGTCCATCCTCAGAATCTTCTGACTCAGAAACGCTTTCATGGGGTCCAATCCGTTGGGAACGCGAACACTCATCCCACCACGCCCGATCCGAAAGAAGTAGTTCGCCGCTGACAGATCATGAAAGAAGGCGAAACCCGTCGCAAATGCGCAGTAGATCCCTACTCCGACAACTCCCGTCACGGCGTACGTGCCTGCAGCGTGCGTTCGCACCATTCGTTGAGTTTCTGAGTGGATCTGTCGGACGACCTTCGGCGGCTTATCCAAAAAGAGGTCCGGCTTGAAGCAGACGACAAGCAAACCGATCCCCAGCAAGCCAAACACGACGGCCCCGCAGCCAAGGGTGGCGGCCTTTCGACGTGACCAGGTGGCGACATCAAAGACGGGACCAACGGACGAATCATGGGCGTAATAGGGGTTCATTTCGATCATGATGATCAGTTCCTCGTCATTCGTTCACTCGGACTGCCGGGATGAACCCCCGGATTCTCGACGAGCAGCCAGCAGCCACTCGACGTCTGAGGGGCTAGGAGAATGCGGTCGTCACATCGGCGTTCAAAACGGGGGTGATTACTTTGACCGTCAAATGTAGCTTTCCTGATTACCGGCGCGCGTCGAAGGGGGATCCGGGGCCACGTTCGAATGGTGACTTCCGTCGAGTCATTTGCCGGTTGTGTCGGAATTAACCGTTACGCCGCGGGGGTCGGGTGTCAGTGGAAGTTGTCATCCGCTCCGAAAGGGGGTATCTTGCAGATCGTGGATGGTACGAGCGTCTGAGTTGGTTGTCCTGCCTCCGGTATTGCGTGGCACTTAGTTTGTTTCCTGCCCGCCGATAACGGTTGACCTTTGCTGAAGAGTGTTCACGCCTCTAGGAGTCTCATCATGATCGGCCAAAGAAAATCGCGTCGGATGTTTTTGAAGTCCAGTGCAGCACTCGGTGCCGGTTACTGGATCGCAGGCGGCTTGCCGGCCCAGGAAAGCAAATCACCCAACGAACGAATTCGCTTCGCCTGTATTGGCGTCGAAGGCAAGGGACGCAGCGACTCGGATAATGCCGCTCAACATGGCGATGTCGTTGCGATTTGCGATGTTGACAGTGATCGAGTGAATCGGGCCGGCGACAAACGATTTCCTCGAGCGAAGCGGTTCGCCGATTTTCGCAAGCTTCTTGAAGAAATGGAATCGTCGATCGACGCGGTCACGGTGAGCACTCCCGATCACATGCATGCACCGGCCGCATTGATGGCCATGCGCATGGGCAAACACTGTTTTTGCCAAAAACCGTTAACGCGGACGGTCTACGAGGCGCGACTGATGGGCCAGGTCGCTCGGGACAACAATCTAGCCACGCAGATGGGCAATCAGGGCACAGCCGACGATAGTCTGCGCCGCGCGGCCGCCTGGTTGCGGGCAGGGGCGATCGGAAAGGTCAGGGAGGTACACGTCTGGACGAACCGACCCATTTGGCCACAGGGGATCCCGCGTCTTGCACCGGCTCCCTGCCCGGACAATCTGGACTGGGAGCTTTGGGTCGGAGCCGCGCCGATGCGCCCCTACGGTCGACCTCAACCCGGCACGGAAGGAAAGCCCTACCATCCATTCAATTGGAGAGGATGGTGGGATTTTGGATCGGGCGCGCTCGGCGATATGGCCTGCCACGAAATCAACATGGCGTTCATGGGACTGGAGTTGCGAAACCCGACTTCGATTCGCGCCGAATCCTCCGGACACAATCACGACAGTTTCCCCAAGGCATCTCAAGTGACCTATGAGTTTCCTGCCAACGCGTGGCGCGATCCGGTGAAACTGGTCTGGTACGACGGTGGAAACGCGCCGTCGCGGGAGTTGTGTGAGGGGAAGGACCCTGGGAAATCGGGCAAATTGGTGGTCGGTGACAAGGGTAAGCTGTGGGGGTATGGGGAGCTTTTGGGTGGCGGTGAACCGATGGACGTGAAGTTTCCCAAGTCGCCTGGGCACGTTCAGGAATGGGTCGACGCCATTCGTGGGGGGAAGCCGGCCATGTCGAACTTCCCCGACTATGCTGGCCCACTGGCCGAGATCGTCCTGGCCGGCAATCTGGCGGTCTGGCTGGCAGACAAGGACGGATCACCGGCCAAGATCGAATGGGACGCGGCCAACCTGCGCGCGAATAATGCCGACGCGCTCGAGCCCCTGTTGAAACCGGTCTATCGACCCGGCTACACGCTGGACGCATGAGTTGGCCCGTCAGGACCGGCCTGCCAGTTGTCGCAAGACAGCAATTCCCTTCCGGATGACCTCGTCTGCGGCAGCATACGACAGTCGGAAATGCGTGTCTTGCGCGCTGAAAACGCTTCCCGGTATCAGCAGTAAGTTGTGCTCGATCGCCCGTGTTACGAATTCGGTGCCGGTGCCCGTGCCGGAGGGAACGCGTGGAAAGACATAGAACGCCCCGCCTGGTCGGGAAATCTCGTAGCAATCCGAGAGTCCCTCGAGCACGAGATCGCGTTTCCGATGATAGGAATCAATGCGGTGCCCAATGTCGATCTCCAAGGCTGCGGCGCCGGCCCACTGAGCCGGTTGCGGCGCGCAGACGAACGTGAATTGCTGCACCTTGATCATGGCCTGAATGATGGCGGACGGCCCGTGCACGAAACCTAAACGCCAGCCGGTCATGGCATGGTCTTTAGAAAACCCGTCGATCACGATCGTTCGATCGTTGAATTCGGCAGGCGATACAAACGGATCGTCGTAACTGAACCGGCGGTAGATCTCGTCCGAGATCAAGGCGATCCCGCGGTCGGCGGCCAACCGAGCGAGTCCTTCGACCTCCTCACGCGTGGCCGTGACGCCGGTAGGGTTTGCAGGGCTGTTCAGAATGATCAGCTTGGTCCGTTGCGTGATTGCCTTAGCGACGCTGGCCAGATCGATGCGGAAATCGGGATAGGTGTCGATCAAAACCGGGACGCCACCGACCAGCTTCGTCAGTGCTTCGTACATGACGAAATAGGGATCAAAAATGATCACCTCGTCGCCCGGGTCGACCAGTGTCAGCATAGCCAGTACCAGGCCACCGCTGGTACCCGAACTCACAAACAGATCACGGTCGCCGTGGTGGTACTGTTCGTCAACAGCGGCCAACAACTTGTCACGCAGGACGGGCATTCCCTGCGAGAGGGCATAGCTGTTCTTTCCCGACTCAATGGCGTCGATGCAGGCCAGACGAGCGGCTTCCGGCACATCGTAGTCCGGTTGTCCGATCGACAAATCGATCGGATCCTTCATTTGTCGAGCTAGATCAAATACTCTTCGAATGCCGCTGCTGTCGAACGACCTGGTACGCGCAGCGATCCAGGATCTTTCCATCAATTCACCTCAACCGAACCACGGGATCATCACCGGACGCGGCACTGGAAGCGAATCACGCCTCCCTCGCCCACTTCGACGGGCTCGGTGATCTCCCACCGCAGCACCAGTGAGTCCCCGGCGTTGGCATCACTCGAGAAGCCCGCTTTCAGCGTGCAGTTCTGACTACCTTCAACGTATTCTAGTCGTGTGGTGAGGTTGTCAACAACCGTGACATTGCCAATCACTTGATCGCCGACGTTGTCGAAACGGATCGTGAATTCGACCAGTTCGCCCGGTCGAGCATCCTTGCGCGAGGCGACTTTGCAGACCTTCAGTCGCGGCTTGCCTTGCGTGGAATAGGTATGGACCGATCCCGCCTGGTTGGTTCCAGAGTCTTCGTGTGCCGCAATGTTGTCGATGACCACCTGCAAGCCCGTATCGTGGCTCCAGACGACGGCCGAGTCTGCGGCAAGGGCGAGGCGGGCCTTTTCGGATTGGTCCATCTGGCCGTCACGAATCATGCGAAAGTCTTCAAATGGTAGAAGAGTACCACGGGCCCCCGCCACCGCTTGGCCGCGGTCGAGTCCAGTGGCCAGCCGCCGATCGCGAAAAGTCGTGGCGCCGGTCGTCGCGCGATTCAACCCTGGCTGAACCGGCTGGATGGCTGTCGTCGCCGACTCAACTTCTCCCATGCCGCTGATCTGAGTCGGCTGGTCCAAACGCGATGCGCTTTCGAGATAGTCGTGCTGAGCCAGACCGTAGATCTTACGGACGGCGGCAAACCGGGGTGCATAGATGCAGACACGGTTCGTGGCGGTGACGTGTGTCTGTCCGTCGATCGTGTCGTAATGGACGACCGTATCCTCACTGTCGAGACCCCGCAGACTCCAGTCGGACCGGACTCGGACTTCCGGCCCCTGGTCTCCGCCGTCACATAAGTACTCGTCTTCCGGCCAGGGGCAGCGAAGGCCGGGAGGCGTCCAACCGCCGCAGGCGATGCCGGTACCGCACCCGGACGGGGCAGGGCAGGGGGCCACCGACGGTTGTGGAGGGCAGGGCACAGAACGAATGGGACGCGCCGCCACCAAGGCCTGTGGAACCGCCGGTCGCGCGGGCCGCATTGAACCATCGGCTCGGTCAACGGGCGAAGAATAGGTCAATGCGCTGTCCGGAGCCGTTTCACTTAGTGCGGCTTGAACCACCTCTTCTCCGGTAGGGGCCACAGGGTCGGAAACGGCATGCTGTGGCGCGGGCGAGCCGGCTGTCATCGCGACGCCTGGATCGGCCGACGGAATGCTTTGGCAGGAGCAGAGGCAGAAGGAGCAGAGGCAGAGGATGACGAGTGCCGGCAACAACGGCCACCGTCTGCGGTCGCTTGCTCGTTGCATGGACGAACGGGTCAGACCAGTGTGTGTTGCGTGGCTCATCGCTCAACTCCCGGGTTTCGATCGGATGGTCCGGCAACGGTCGCCGTTGGCTGACCGACTCGTGCCGACCGGTCGCCGTTGATTTGAGCCGGGTCGCCCAGCTTCGACGGTTCAGCCGGCGATTCGTACCGTCTCCACGGTGGCGATTGGAACGTAAAGCGGCCCGTCGGTCGGTCCAACTCGGGTACGCGTGAGCCAATTCTCAGAATGGCAACCGGCCGGCCGATTCGATCTGCCACTTTCAACGGGTCTTGTTGAGGGCCAACGTCGAAGTAGCGTTGGAAATCGGGCTGTTCGCGGCGTGGCAGAGCCGCTTGCGGGTCTTCCACGTAGATCACTCGTGTCACGAACTGCCCCCGCAACGCCAGGCTCAACTCCTCGCTCGTTAAGTAAACGGGAATTGGAAATCGAGTTTCCTGGCCGGCAGGTGCGTGCAACCGATTGATGATCTCTACGCTCGGGAAGACTTCCCGACCCTCAAACAGCGGTATGTTCGTTACTTTCAGGCGGTAGACGTGTCCGACCAGTAATCCAACTTTCAGCGGCGACGGTTGCGGATGGTCGAAAAGTCCATCCACGGCCAGAGCGATCTGGGTCCCCTTCGGCGCTCGAAGTACCACGGACTGATAGTAGCCTCTCATCGACGGGCTACGTTGCAGTTGGCCCCAACCGATCGACCCGGGCGGCATGTCCGCCGAGTGAAAATAGTGGTTCGGTTCGGATTGAGCCAGGGCAGTGAGTGCCAAGCCCAACAAGAGGGTGACCGCCAAAAGTGGCCGGCCGGCGAGCCGACGGATCCGGCAAATCCGCCTGGCCGATTCGGGCCTGATCCGACCGGTCATAAATTGCGTCGTACCCATGTTCGTGCGCCTCGCCTGGGCCAAAAAAAGTGGGAGACGAACCCGGTAGCCGTATCCCGACGAAGAGCGTTCTTCGCTCGGCGACCGGGGGGCGCCTCCCACTACGATTGCCATACCCCGTTATTAATGAACCTGCTGGTGAGCCGCGTCGCGCGGTTGGCCATAACGGTTCGGGGGATACATGTTCTGCTCAACAATTCGCATCCGCGTCGGCGGCTGGGGATAACTGTATCCCGGTTGTTGACGAACGTGGATCTTGAAGTTGTGCACCGGCTGAGGAATGTTGGTGTGCGTGTGATTGCGCATCACATGCTTCGTCAAACCGGCCGGCGTGCCGAGCGGAATGTGCGGTGGGCCGGGCAAACCGATCGGGGTGCCGCTCATGGGCATTCCCCACTGCGGCACCGTCACACCGGATAGGTGGCTCGGCACGTTGCCGTAGGGAACGGGGCCGAGTCCGCCAGGACCGTAGGCAGTCGGAGCGACCATCTGCGCCTGCAGAACGGCTCCGCCCTGAATCTGGCCGCCCGGGGCTTCCAGATCCTTGTTGCCCACACGTACGATCGCCAGGATCGATCCGCGTCGATCGGCCTCGACAATCGGGTCGATGCCTGGATCGAGCCGCGTGCTGACCAAGGTGTCGACGCCGGCCAATGCCAGTTCCTGAAATTCAGGATCAGGAAGGTAAATGACCTTCGTGACGAAATTGCCTGCCGATACCTGGTCAAAGTCCTCGGCAGTCAGCTGGATCGGAATGGCATTATGAGCCAGATAGGCTTCGCTGCGCGGAGTGACCGGCCCAACCTCCAGTGTCGGGTACAACTCGACACCCTCGCGACCCTCAATGTTGGTGACCTTCAGGCGGTAGATCCCTCCCTGAGGAAAACTGAACCGACCCGGCACGACCAGCGGTTCGGAATCGAACGCGCCGACTCCGCCGACGTCCCAGGCAATTACCATGCCTTCGGGTTTCGAGAATAACATCTGTACGGAGTTGGTCGGCGCCGGGAGCATTCCAGCAGCGCCCATCGCCGCGTCCATGACCGGCGACATGGTTCCCGCAGCCATTACGGGTGCAGGGGCCGGCGCCAAGACGCCTGGACCGGGGCCTCCCACTCCCGGACCCGGTTCCATCAGCCGTTCGGCCGGCGGAAGATTGTAGGAACGATTGTGTGCACACCCCATCGCGAATAACGCGATGGAAAAGAGTGCAAGCCAACGGGACATGCTCATCTTCATAATTTCCCCCCTACGCGGTGCCCTTGCCATCGTTTCGTTGTGCGAAGCGCGGGCTGCTGTTGATTCCTCGTTGTCGGAACACCAAAAAAAGTGCGGACGGTGACGGATTCCACAGGCCCTACCCTCAGCTCACGCTGGACCGGATTGACGTGGACACTCAACCGCAAGCCACTCTAGAATGGCCCGCCTCGAACGTGCACGTTGCTCCGGCGGCGAAGACCGGTCCATCGCCCTACAAGCGATTGACCCGCCCTCGCAGGGTCATCCCGCGCAAGCGGTGCGGGAAAACGTCCCTGTGGGACTGTGATCGGCGTGATACAACAAGATTCTTTGGAAAAACCAACATAACCACACCATGAACTACAGGTTGCCCATACTTCCCATCACGATCCTGGCCGCTTTCGCGTACGGCGATGATATTCTTCCTCCGCCACAAAGCGTTCCCTTGAAGGCAGTTACATCGAGTGCCCCGAGTCGGACGGCGACTCCCGCCCCCCCTCGGTCCGAGGGCCAAATCAATCCGCAACAATTAATCGCCCAGGCGGGCCAACGATTGCTCGCTCTGCCCGGTTTCGAAGCCAAGACGCGTCAACGCGTGGCCCTCTTCGACCAACGACTCATCGGATCGGGTACCTACCGGCAAATGACGAACGGTCCGCAAATGCTGCTGAGATGGGATCTGAAACTGCAGGTCGGACAGCATGTGGCCACCTGGCAGCAGATCTGTAACGGTGACCTGTTCTGGCTACGACAGCAAACGGGCGGGGACGTTCAGGTATCGCGAGTTAATGTGCGTCGATTGCGCAGGATAGCGAGTCATGCCGAGATGCCTCCGCCTCCGACTTTATGGATGGCCGTGGGGGGCCTGCCCGCGTTGCTCGCCTCGCTCGACGGTCATTTTCACTTTGATTCCGCCCGCCCGTCAACGGTCGGCAATTTACCGGTCTGGATTGTGTCCGGCGAATGGAAGCCTCGGATACTGGCCACCTTATTGCCTGACCAGCGCAAGGCCATTCTGGCCGGGCGCCCCGTCGATCTGTCGAAACTGCCCGAGCATCTTCCGCACGGTGTGACCGTCGTTCTGGGCCGCGACGAGATCATTCCCTTGTTTCCCTACAGCGTCTCTTATTACCGTAACCTGTCTGCCGCAGCGGATGCGTCTGGGACAGGGCCCGCCGAGCACGCGGATGACCATCGGCGACGTCAGCCGATGGTCACATGGGAACTGTTCGAGGTGCGTATCCGAAGAGACATGGACCCGAATCTGTTCGAGTACGAACCGGGCGATCAAGACGTTCAGGAGAGGACCGACGAGTACATTGACCGACTCGAAACGGCCTCGCGCGGG
>CAYNDU010000150.1:0-10910 GCA_964395615.1 uncultured Pirellulaceae bacterium
GTAAACCTCAAGATACGACTCCGTATCACACCGCCCGAAGCAATCCGAAAACTCCGTCAGAAAGGTGTCGAGTCCACGCCCAACTCGCTGAATCGATGCAATCCGTGTCTCGCTCCCGCCAAAGAACACAAATCGTTTTCATGACAGAAGTTATCGAACACAAACGGACAAATCCTAGAGCTTACATTGAGCTGTGCGGCTAGAGGCTAGTAGCGTGAGAATTGTTCCAATCGCATGCCGCCTGTGCCCCGGCCCCGAATCTGTCCGATCGGACGGAGCAGGTGTCGCGTACACGCGCCGCCAACTATCGGTAGACTACCCTCCGAATTACCAATATTACTACCCCCTTCATTTCAGCAATCCTTCCTTCCCCCCGACTCTCCAGGGTCCATTGACGCATTCGGTCAGCTAGCGGTGTGCGACTCAGTGCATCACGCGGGACGGACCTTGGGAGCCGGTGTCAACTCTAGGTCCTTTTTCCTAGGGATTTTGGAAGTTTCATCTGGTCGCCAACGTGCTGCAGGAAACCGAGTTTGACGGCTCGGCGATGCGGTCGGTGGCCCCGTCTTTGGGCCAGGGGCAACGGCGTTCGCCGTGGTTTGGAGTTTGTTCAGTCAGCATGGTCGTCTCGGGATGGCAACGGTTATGAATACTCGATGGATTGTTTCTCTTTGTCTTGGGATGCCGCTCATTTGTGCGGGATGCGCAACCAATATGGAACCATCGCTTGGCGACATTGATCCGCCGGACGTGCGCGCGGAGCTGCCTGCATTCGACTCGCCCCCGGGCAGCGTGACCCCTGACCCGCTCGCGGGAATCGTCGCACCAGATCCGTTGGTGGACGCCGATGCTCACGATCCAACCGGGGGCGTCGGTCCTCCAGACTCCCAAGACGTGTCCGTTGTCCCCGATCCACCTGCGGAGATTGAGCGTCCGGACGTACAAACGGGTCATGCCGCGCCCGATGCGCCGCCGATAGATTTCGGCGACACGAATCACGTTGCAGCGTACCACACCCCGCAACTAACCAATTTTGGGGTTGAAATCTCCTGTGCAGAGTGTCACGGGCAGGACGGAGCTGGCGGACAGAACGCAGCCGGGCAGGCGATTGGCGGCATCCTGGGGTTCGGCGCGGACGTTCTGGCGGCGCACGCGCAAGGAAATGCGCACCATCCTGCACCCACGGGGCGCGCGGATGTTAAGTTCCCCAATCTCACCGCGGAAGACTTTGACGCCATCGCCGCATTTCTCGCCTACGAGTAATCCCCGGCACACGACGCGTGCGTACAAATCACCCGTTCCGTGTGCGCGGACCGAGCAACCTTGCGGCTACGTGCGTACCCACTCAACAGATTGATTGAGATCACAGCCGCCGCGTCTCCCTGCGAGCCTCGCGAATGCGCGGTCTTTGTTCTTGAGAGAAAATCACCCATATCGAACGTGCGATTGGGGTCCTCAATCGAAGTTGCACAAGGCGAGCGGATATGAATTCTCGCGACGACCCAGCTTGCGCTAGCCCTAACTGATGGACTGCGACCCGCGTTTCCCCCAGCCCTCTCATGAAAGCATTTTGCCCCTCTCATATCAGCGTTTCCCTAATCCCTCTCATGGCAGCATTTCCCCGTCCCAATAGCTGCATTCTTCCTATGTTTCCCATTTCACATTGGCAGTGCTTTTCCCCCTTTCATTTCGGGATTTCATCGGTTTTGTGGACTCTGCCATACCCGCCGGCATATTCGCGCGGGCCATGGCGGCCGATTCGGCGGACCGGCCACTCGCACCTAAGGCTTTCCCGTAGGTGATCCACCTAGACGATTAGGACATCGGCGTTGGTCGCCTGTGTGCATGCGGACACGAGCCACTCACGGCAGGACGTTGCCGTATGCGAAGCTGTCTCTTGACGACGTGCCATGCATTGGCATTTCACGAAAGGGGGCTCACGGTTTCATTGCGGCCGTCACGAGCGAAAATCCGCTCCGCCGAACGCAACGATGGCGGAGAACGGTTTTCGACCATTGTAGTGTTTTCCTGATAGCTGGCACAGAGCAGGCGTTTCCTCCGCACGCCTGTGCCAGCTCCGGGGAACTGGACGACATGAACCGCGGAACAGGTCGCCGGTCATTTGGAGGCGGATAAGTGCGACCGTTTGGAGTTGCGGCGCCGCTGGCTGTCGCAAGACGTCCATGCTGAGGCCGCGAGGCCACGCTGCAGGGGGCATGCATTTAGGCGTCCAGCGCAGTGCTGGACGGTTCGAAATTCGTCGCGCGTTCGTCGCGCGCGACAGTACAGGTCATAAGATCAAGCGAAAGGACTTAGGGAGATGAGAACATTCAAGGTCGAGAGGGTTTTATTGACGGGCAGCCGAACTAGCGGCGCTCAGTGGCGCACCGCTCTTGGAGCGATGCTGATGGGAGGCTTGGTTTTGGGAATCGCACCGGTTGCCAGTGGCCAGATCCTTTCGAATGTCACCGGGACGATCGAGTCGCTGGTAAGCAATGATCCAACACACACGGACCGCTATGCCGGCGGCGTCATGATGGTCGGCAGAAATAGGGTTATCATTCCCCGAAATATGGTCATTACCATCCCGGCAAACTGGCTGACACTGACGGAGCTGTTTCAGCAGGCGCCCGCGGCCTGCGTTACCGCAGGAGAGACGGGACTTGCTTCCGCAGACACATGCCTCAACGGGGGGGTAGGCGGAGTGGCCACGATTCTCGGCAATCGCCAGCCCAACGGAGACGTAATCGCCGGAGAATTCCTGCTTGAGAAAGGGCAAGAGTCCCTCGTAGGTCAGATTTCATTCATTAGTTACACGGACGGCTATTTCCGAGTCAATGGCGACGGCACCGACACCGACGCCACGGGCGGGACCATGATCCGCATCAACGACCCGGATAGTCGGCACACGATCCAGCAGGGTGCAGGCTGCGCCGGCGGACCCAACTGCAGTGCCGACCCGCGCTACACCAACGACCCGGACAACTATACGTTCAACTTTTCAACCGGGTATCCTGCGTGCATCCCAAGTACGTCCATTGCTGGCCTCCGCGAGAGCGGTAGCGATGCCAACGGAATCGGTGACCCGTTCTGTCCGGACTTCAACCTGAACAGAACCCCGGCGCAGGATTCCAGGTTTTTCGCGCCGATTCAGATCGGCGACTCCGTCACCGCGGATGGCAACTACGAGACCATCGGCGGCGTCACATTCCTCTCGGCCCACACGATTTTGGTCATGGATGCCGTCACTACGGCGGATGATCCCAATCAGCCGGACTACATGATCTTCGACGAGGTGGAATGGGACACGGCCGGGTTCCAGAATGACCGGGTCCGGATGTTGTTGATCGGATTCACGTCACTGGGCAACGCCAACGTCGATGTTTTCACCTTGCAAGTCGACCCCGCGACCAACGAAAACCACGAGGTCATCTTGGCATCCACGGCTGGGTGTGAGGCTTTCGCTCCAGGGACGTGCCTGCAGCAGGGAACGCCTCCGACGACCTCCGGCATATTCAAGATACGGTACGACGTAGACTTCATCGAAGCGGCGATCAATCTAGCCATCGGCGACCCGGTAGTGAAGCCCCGCTTCTCTCCCTGTTTCCATCTGGCGAACATGAATCACCCGGACCCGAACGTCGTCAGCCCATGCGGAGCAGAACCGTTTACGCTCGACGACGAGTTCTCGGTGCTGGTTCCCATTACACGGGAATTGATCGGCCGTACGCGGCACAGTCTGGCGTTGAATCCAGGCATCAACAGCTTTGACATCAACGGTCAAGTAGCCCAAAACGGTGCGTACCTCACGCCCGTGGGAATCGGCCACCCGGAGTTCGTTGAAATCAATCTTGCAGCACTCGGCACCGCGCAGATTTTCGAGGGTCAGCCGTGGAACCTGGACGCCCGCTTGGGTCCGGTCGGTTGTGACGGCGATTGTTTCGCCCTTGGTCTCACGGCGCCGCTACCGCTCGATCCCTTCCCGTTCTCGGGGCTCGATCCGCGGACACAGGCCCAAGTGCCCCCTGACTCCGCCGACAAGATTTTGTCGTTCTTTAGCGCGGCAGATGGCGGTGCATCCACACGGTTTTTCGACCTCACTGTGGCGGGTTCCACCTTTGCAGGCACTAGCTTGTCTCTTGTACCCACAGCGCCTCCAGCGACTGCGCCGATCGCCGACGCAGGCGTCGATGCCATCGTCGCGGTAGGCGAAGTCGTTCAGCTCAATGGAGCGGCCTCGATCGGAACGATCGATACGTTCAGTTGGGTTCAACTCACCGGTGATCCGGTCGTACTGCAGATTCTGCAGCCGGACAGTACGCTCGCGGGCGATGGTACAGCCACTGTGAATCCGGCCTTCATCTTCCCGGCCACACCGCAGACGCTGACCTTTGAACTTACGGTGACGGGACCAGGCGGCTCGGCCGTTGCCAACGTTAGCGTCACGGCTGACAACCCGCTGGAAGTCGACGTGCTCGGCGTAACCAAGAACAGGTACATTCAGAACAAAGACAAATGGAGAATACAAGGGTCGAGTTCGATCGTGGGCCCGGGGCACGCCGTCACGGCCTATCTCGGAACGCCCACCACGGGAATCGTTATCGGAACAAGTGCGGTTGACGCGCTGGGCCTCTGGGATATTCGCACCCCGCGAGACTCAGGGCCTGATCCGACGAACGGTGGTCCGAACACGGTAACACTTGTGTCCAGCCTTGGAGGGACGTTGGTCGGACTCACGGTCACTGTCAACTAGAATCCGGGATCGGATTAGGCTGGAAGGTCAGCGAACGTGGCGGTTGATCCGTCGGGTTCGCGTCCGACAGACCGGCCGAGACGAATTCAGACTCTAGGTCCTACGCGGCGAGTGGTATGCGTCCAATAAGGCGCATGCCACTCGTCAGCTTCATTGGTTCCCCGCGTTACGTCCAAGCGCGGGAGCTTTACTCGCGTAACGGATGACGCTATAATGAACGCATCAGATCGGGGGCGTGGCATCCGGCTATTATGGATCAAGAAGGTCGGCGGGATGTTGCCATCAGCTAGGATTGCCCGCACGGCCTTGTGGTTCGTCCTTGCCATTTGTAACACCGCGTTTCCTGCTGGCGATCCGCTACCCATTCGTTGGCGAACCGGTGCAAGCCTTACAACGCGAAGTAACGCAGAGCAGACAGCCGAGAAGGTCGCCCGGTTCGTTCCCCAAGCCGGTGCGCGGCACTTGGTCGTCCAATTCGCCCTACCGGTCATGCCTGACGAACGAAAGCGACTTGAGGCGGCGGGCCTGACGCTACTCAACTATCTCGGGGACAATGCATTTTTTTCCGTAGTCACCGCTGACGGCGTTCGCCCTGACTTGTTGGCACGTGTCCCGTCGCTGACCGAGGCGACACCCGTCCGTCCGCTATGGAAACTCCATCCCCTTCTGGTGGGGGGCGGTCGACTCGATTGGGCAGCGGTGAAGACGGACGCGCGAGGCGATCCGGTTATCGGAACCTATGTTGTGTTCCATCGCGACGTGCCCTTTGCGACGGCTGGCGTTGCCGCCGTGGGGCGATGTGGCGGTACCGTTCGCGCCGAGTTGCGTTCGGTCAACGGATTGGTCGTCGAACTGTCGCTCGCCCAGATCGCGGTGCTGGCCGACGAAGACATCGTTCAATACATCGAGCCAGCCCTGCCTCTCCTGGAAGGCCTCAACGCTGAGAACCGCGCACTGGTCGGTGCGGATACCGTGCAAGCAACGCCCTATAACCTCGATGGTTCGGGCATAACCGTGTTGGTTTATGACGCGGGACGGGCCATGAGCTTCACAGGCGCCGCACACCCCGATGTCGACGCGCGCTTGACGCTCGGTGACTCCGCGCCATCGTCGGACCACTCGATGCATGTCGCCTGCACGGTCGGCGGCGACGGTTTGCTCAGCGGTGGCACGTCTCGCGGAATGGCGCCGGCGGTGTCGCTCCTGTCCTACGGTTTTCAGTCCGACGGGTCCGACATTTTTCTGTACACCAACCCCGGCGATCTCGAAGCCGATTACCTGGAAGCGATCACCACGCACGGCGCCGATCTCGCCAACAATTCCATCGGAACGAACACCTGCGCCAACGGATTCCCCTGCACCATCACGGGTGACTACGGCGTGACGTCTGCGCTAATCGACGCCGTCGTCGCCGGCAGCCTGGGCGAACCATTCCGCGTCTTGTTCGCCGGCGGAAACGAACGGGCCTGTCTCAACTGCCCGCTGGAACATCAAAGCGGCTATCACTCCACCGTACCGCCGGCGTGTGCGAAGAACCACATAACCGTCGGCGCCGTCAACGCGAATGACGATTCGATGACGTTCTTTAGCAGTTGGGGACCTACCGACGACGGCCGCCTCAAACCAGACATCGTCGCGCCGGGCTGTCAGATCGCCGGCGACGCCGGTGTGACGTCGTGCGGCATTTCCGCCAGTGTCTTCGGCTACTCAGTCTCGTGCGGCACTTCCATGGCAGCGCCGACCGTTTCTGGTTTGGCTGCCCTGTTGATTCAGGATTTCCGCACCCTGTTTCCCAACGACTTCGATCCGCGCAATGCAACACTCAAAGCGCTGTTGGCTCAAAACGCCGTCGATCTCGGCAACCTCGGTCCCGACTACCAGTACGGCTACGGATCCGTTCGCATCCAGCCAACCATCGACGCCATGCGCGCCGGCGCTTTTTTTGAAGCCCGGACGGACCATCTCGAGACGTACACCGTCTTCATGGAAGTCCTCTCCGGTGATCCGGAGTTGAAGGTGACGCTGGCCTGGGATGATCTTCCGGGGACGCCGAATGTCGACCCCGCGCTCGTGAATGATTTGGATCTGCGCGTCTTCGATCCCTCGGAAACCCAGTTCTTTCCGTGGACGCTTGACCCCAACAACCCCGCCACGCCCGCCGTTCAGATCGTGGCCGATCATCTGAACAACATCGAGCAGGTTGTCATTAGCGCCCCCACACCGGGCACCTATCGGGTGGAGGTGCTGGGCTTCAACGTCCCCTCCGGCCCGCAGGCGTTCACGCTGGCCGGTTCGCCGAACCTGCTGACGCCCAATCTCGGGTCACTAGCGCCGCTGTCGGTTGACAGGCCGCTGGTCGGACAACACACGGTCGTGGCCACGTACCGCCAAGGTCTACCACCCTTCGCTGCCATTCCCAGTGCCTCCGTCACGTTTGACGTGATCTCTGGACCCAACGTCGGCGCTACGGCGACCACCACCACGGACGTCAACGGTCAAGCGTCGTTCAACTACACCAGCACCGGGACCGCAGGGACCGATCAGATTCAAGCCACCTTCGACGACGGCGGCGTGCCGCGCCTGACAAACATTGCAACGGCCTCTTGGGTGCCGGACACGGGCGCGTTGACGCCGAGTACGTCATCCGGCAATCCCGGCGACCAACACACGGTCCTCCTCACCCTCACACAGGGCGGCGCACCGTTCGATCCGATCTCCGGAACCCTGATCACCTTCGATGTAACCACTGGACCCAATACCGGCGCCACCGGAAGCGCGACCACCGACGTCAGCGGTCAAGCTTCGTTTATGTATACCGGCGCCGACGTGGCGGGCACCGATCAGATTCAAGCGTCCTTTCTCAGCGGCGGCGTGACACAGTTCTCCAACGTTGCCACCCACGATTGGCTGGCCGGAACGATCACACTGTCTCCTACGGCCGTCGCGATCGACGAATGCACCAGCCACACTGTCACCGCGACGTTGGTCCAGGGCGCACCGCCGTCAGGCCCCATCGTGGGCTCCGCCGTCGACTTCGAGATCCTCTCGGGCCCCAACGTCGGCATCACGGACACCGTCATCTCCGACGGTGGTGGACTGGCGCTTTTTACGTACACCGATTTCGGTGGCGCCGGCGTCGATCAGATCCAGGCCTCTTTCTTCAATGCGTCTGCCACGCAGACCTCCGCCACAGTCGCGGCGAACTGGTTGCCGGCTTCCTTCGCCGAAGACTGCAATGCCAACGGCATCTCCGACGCCTGTGAGCCGGGATTCTCGCTGGACTGCAACATCAACGCGATTCCCGACATTTGTGACGTCGCGCCGATTGTTGGCTTCGCGGCGCCCGTCGCGAACGCCGTCAACGACAATCCTTTCTCCGTCGCCGCCGCCGATTTCGATGGCGTGCAGGGGATCGACCTGGCCGTTGGAAACGCAGGAACTGCATCCGTGTCCGTGCTGTTGAACGGCGGCGCGGGAGCGTTGGCAGCAGCGGTCAACTACGCCACCACCAATCCGTCTTCCGGTGTGGCGATCGGCGATTTCGACAGTGACACCGACCTCGACATCGCAACCATCGCACATACCAACAGCGTGGAACTTCTCATCAACAACGGAAGCGCCTTGTTCACCACCGGCAGCCTCACGAACACGCTCGGCGACCGCGCGGTCGCGATCGCCACCGGTGATTTTGACGGCGTCAACGGGCAGGACGTCGTGGTGGCCAGCCGCAATTCTGACAACGTTTCCGTGCTGCTCAACAACGGAAACGCCACCTTCGCGACGGCGGTTCTCTACACCGCCGGTGGTCGGCCGCACGCCTTGGCGGTGGCGGATTTTGACGGCGTGAACGGGCCCGACATTGCGGTGGTCAACAATCAGTCAGACACACTGTCGATCTTGCTCAACAATGGCGCCGGAGTATTCCCCGCGTTCCCAACGAACAGCTTCGCCGGCACCGCGCCTGTCGCCATCACAGCCGTGGATCTCGACGCCGATGGCGACATTGACTTGGTCGTCACAGCCAACGGTACGAACAGCATCACTTTCCACATCAACAACGGCAGCGGAGCGTTTCAGCCCGGCGGAAGCAAGACCGTCGGGCTTGGGCCCCAAGGCATTACGGCCGGCGACCTCGACGGCGACGGCGATCCGGACCTGGCCGTTGCCAATTACGGGTCGCTCATCGTCCCTGGGTCCACCCTATCGATCTTCGTGAACCACGGCGATGCGACCTTCGAACCCGAAACAGTGGAAGCGGCCGGAACGAACTTGCCCCTCGCGATCACATCCGGGGATTTTGACCAGGACGGCGTTTTCGATTTGGCCGTCACGCATGATCTTATCCCCGGCAGCGTGACCGTGCTCACTGCCCAGCTCACGCGCACGAGTCAGGACTGCAACGCGAACGGCATCCCCGATGAATGCGAGCCCGACGCTGACACCGACGGCGTGCCCGATGTGTGCGACATTTGCCCCAATACGTTCCCCGAAAGCCTGGTCGACGCGACGGGCTGTGCGCCGTTGGTCGCCTGCTCTTCCACGGGAACCTTGATCCTTGATCGTACCGCGTACAACTGCGCCGATTCCGTTTCCGTCCAGGTTGTGGATTGCGATCTCAATGCTAATTCGGCCCTTATCGAGACGATTACGGCGACGCTGGTTTCGGACACCGAGCCGGCCGGTGAAGTCGTGACGCTCACCGAGACCGCCGTAGACTCAGCCGTCTTCGAAGGCAGCATAATGATCGGCACGGCCGATATCGTCGGCACGGTGCAGGTCGCCGGCGGCGATTCAATTACGGCGACTTATGTCGACGCCGACGACGGATTGGGCGGAGTGAGTGTGAACGTTGCCGATTCGGCCGTCGCGGCAGCCAACTGCTTGGATGTGACCGTCGGTCTCGAAAGTGTGGATACGGCGACCACGCGCGATGTGACGTTCCTGCTGACAAACTGCGTCAGCATGGCAACCGAATCGATCGTGGTCAGCGTGGATTTTGACGCAAGCGGCATAGGAACCGCGACCTTGACACTTACCGATCCCAATGTCGAATGGATCAGCGCCAATGAAGCTCACTCGCTGCGCGCCCTGATGCCACTGGACTTCCCCCTGCCCACCAGTATCGCCTTTACCGGCGTCGACCGCTTGTTGGCCGCCGACTTCAGTGGCGACGAGTTCATCGACTTGGAAGACCTTTCGATTCTCGCGTCGAACTTCAACACGATCGGTGATGCGGCGGATGTCAACGGAGACGGCGTGCAAGATACGATCGACTTCACCGCCATCGTCGTCAACTTCTTCCTTGCCGGCGATGCCATCGACGGATGTGGGCTCTGATCAATTCCGGGGTCAAGCGCTCCGAACGTGTCATCGGCCGTGCATTGTCAAAACGGCATTGCAATGCTGTTACGATGCTGAGGTTCGGCCCATGTCAGGCTCGTGGGCGCTACGCCGCAAGCACGCGAGATAGAGCATTGTCGCGGCATGGACGTCGGACTCATTCCTCACCTCCGCCGTCAGCGCAACGACCTGCTTGCAGACCGGCTTGCCGCCGACGTCCTTCACCAGCAGCTCAGCCAGGGATAGGGTCACAAGAATGGCATCCGGATTGAGGCTTCGCAATCGCTTCAAGCAGTTGACTGCGTTCCGCCACCGCTTCTGGTGTTGGTGGACCTCCGCAAGAGCCAGTAGCACTCCCGAAATGTCCGCAGTGACAGCCGCCGACACTTCGTCCGTGATAGTCAGCGTGGCTGCGGCCTCCACACCGTACTTAGCGAAGAACTTGCCGACCGTGCGTTGACGCGTCGCCGCCAACTTTAGATGCCCCTCGGCTGCGTCGAACTTGCTCCGCTTCAAAGCCAGCATGCCGGCCATGAACGACGCGTCCGCCATGTCGCCGGCCTGCTCGAAGTGGCGCAACGCCGCCGATTCCTTGCCGCCGACCAACGCCCGCATGCCATCAACGAAGTGCTCCTCTCACTCGGGTGTGACGAGCCGCCGGAAGAAACCCATCGTGAGTCGCTCGTTCGGACCGGCCTCTGGCTCGCCCGTCGTACGCGCGGAACCTTTTCCGGTGCCCCTGCGCGATCGCCCGGAACCACCGCCCGTCGTCGTGTAGAACAGTCCCGTGCCGGGGATGCCGACGGTCCGCCGAACA
>CAYNDU010000151.1:0-10900 GCA_964395615.1 uncultured Pirellulaceae bacterium
GTTGGAATCTCCAGTGAACACCTTGCTCAGCCCAACCGCTACGGAAGCTCGTTCAGGGCCCTGGAGGCAGGGAGGCAGTGTGTTCGCCGTTGACAATTCCGCGACCATGCCGTATGGTTTGAGACTCGTGCTACCCCCTGGAAGAAGGTCCTACCGTGATGTCCATTGCTCAGCAGACCACCATCGAACGAACGACGGCTCGGCCGATCGCGGGCGTGGTGATTAGCTGGGGCGGCCGACAGGCCTGAGGGGATGGCCCATTTTTGGCGTTGACAACCCTGAGGCCTGACAAGGGCTTCGGGGTTTTTTTTGTTTTTTCGCTCGCAATGATCGGACCGCACGTACCGGTTCTGGCGGCCGGCCGATTACCGTGCACCGGTGCGATGCGCACCGCTGGGGACCAAGGCCCATGCAGTCGATACAGATCTACGACACAACGCTTCGCGACGGCACGCAGGGTGAAGGAGTCAGTTTATCGCTTCTCGACAAGCTCGAGATCAGCGCTCGCCTCGATGAAATCTCATTCGATTTCATCGAGGGCGGTTACCCTCTATCCAATGCGAAGGACATTGATTATTTTCGCCGAGTTTCCGAGCTCGGCCTCCAACACGCCCAGGTTTGTGCCTTTGGCATGACACGTCGGCGAGGCGTGGCGGTGGAACAGGATGTGGGGATGCGCGCATTGGTTGATTCGGGAGCGCCCGTCTGCACAGTGGTCGGCAAGACATCCGATTTTCATGTGCGCGAGGTGTTGCGCGTGGAACTGGAAGAAAACCTGGCGATGATTGCCGAAAGCGTTGCCTTTCTGGCGGCATCGGGTCGGCGCGTTATCTACGACGCGGAACATTTTTTTGACGGCTGGAAGGCGAACGCGGCGTACGCAGCTCGGACAATTCAGGCGGCGGCGGAGGCCGGGGCCGAGACGATCGTCCTTTGCGACACGAACGGGGGGAGTCTGCCTGAGGAGGTTGGGAAATTCACACGGGCGGCCGTAGAGGCGATCGGCGACGAGCGGGTGACCGTCGGCATTCACTGCCACAACGACTGCGACCTGGCAGTGGCCAATTCGCTAGCGGCCGTGGACGCCGGTGCCAGGCAGGTCCAGGGGACCATCAATGGATTTGGCGAGCGGTGCGGGAACGCCGACTTGATTTCCGTCGTCGCCTGTCTGGGGCTCAAAAAGGGATACAAAGTCCTTGATGGAAAGGGCTTTCACCACCTGACCGAATTGTCACGATACGTCTACGAAACGGCCAATATGAACTACCGGCCGACCCAACCGTTTGTCGGCAGTAGCGCTTTCGCTCACAAGGGTGGCATGCATGTTCACGCGGTCACGCGAGCGGCGAGCAGCTACGAGCACATCGAACCGGAGCAGGTAGGCAACGAACGGCGCGTGTTGGTGAGCGAGTTATCAGGCCGTTCGAATATTGTTGCCCGCACAACCAAACTTGAATTGCACGACGATCGACGGCTGATGGATAAGATCCTCGCGGAAGTCGTTCGGATGGAAAACGAGGGGTTTCAGTTCGAGGCGGCCGGGGCGACGTTTGATCTGTTGGTGAAGCGTTGTGCCGGCACGTTTCAGCCGCATTTCGAGCGCATCAAATACCATGTGGCTGTCGGGCTGGACCAGGATCGGAAGATCATCACGGAGGCCACGATCAAACTCCTCGTCGGCGAAACCATCCGCCACGAAGTCGCGGAAGGGGACGGTCCGGTCAACGCCTTGGATGCGGCGTTGCGCAAAGCGTTGAACGGCCAGTTTCCTTCCTTGCGCGACCTTCGGCTGGTTGACTACCGGGTCCGCGTCGTCAATTCCGAAGCGGGCACCGCAGCGCGAATCCGAGTCATGGTCGAAAGCTCCGATTCAACCGACGTTTGGGGCACGGTCGGGGTCAGCGAGAACATCATCGAGGCCAGCTGGATGGCTCTGGTCGATTCTTTTGAATACAAACTGCACAAAGACGCCCCCGCGACGAAAACGGGCGAGTCTGTCGAGTCGGACCGGCCGGACGCAACGACCGATAAAACCCCTTCCTGAAACGCCGATTCAAAGAGCACCCTGCCGGCCAGTTGCCGACCGGCGATGACTCCCCGGCACTCAACCCTTGGTGTGAACGATGCCAGAACAATCACTTGCCGAACGACTTCCCAATCGGTTTGACTTTGCAGCGGCCCAGCAACGCCTCTACGAGATGTGGGAAGAGGCGGGGGATTTTTCCGCTCAACCCGATGCGTCGCGACGGCCCTTTACGATCGTAATCCCTCCTCCGAACGTAACCGGCGCTCTGCATCTTGGCCACGCTTTGAATAATTCTCTCCAGGATATTCTCGTGCGAATGCGGCGCATGCAGGGTTTTAACACTCTCTGGATCCCCGGCACCGATCATGCCGGCATCGCCACACAGGCGGTTGTCGAGCGTCGATTGCACGAAGAGGAGGGAAAGACTCGCCACGATTTGGGTCGTGAGCCATTGGTTCAGAGAATCTGGGCGTGGAAAGACGCGTATGAACAGCGCATCGTCAGCCAGCTCAAGTCGATGGGCTGCAGCTGCGATTGGAAACGCCAGCGATTCACGCTGGATGCCATTTGTGCTACTGCCGTCCGGCGCACGTTCTTCGATCTTTTTCGACGGCACTGGATCTACCGAGGAAAACGGTTGGTCAACTGGGACACGTTCCTCCAGACGGCGGTGAGCGATGACGAGGTGTTTCATGAGACGGTCCAGGGCCACTTCTGGCACATTCGCTACCCCGTGATCGACCCGCGCCCGGGCGAACCAAGTCACGTAATCGTAGCCACCACTCGACCGGAAACGATGCTCGGTGACACGGCCGTCGCCGTTCATCCGGATCCCTCAGCTGCCCTCAACCAGTTGGAATCATCGATCATTGAGAAGCTGGCAACCGCGCCGGGCAAGGAACGCCAGGAACTGGAAAACCAGATCGAAAATGTTCGGGACCGGCGAGCGAACATGTTGGGCGAACTCGAAACACTCCGGGGCATGGCCCTCGACCATCGAAAACTGCTGCTCCCCTTGATGAACCGCGAGATTCCCCTGGTCGCCGATGCCTGGGCCAAGCCGGAATTGGGGAGCGGGTGCGTCAAGATTACGCCGGCCCACGACCCGAATGATTACGAAGTCGCCCTTCGTTGCGACTTGCCCATGATCAACCTGCTTCACCCCGACGGTCGCCTGAACGCCAATGCGGGGCCCTACGCCGGCGCAACGGTGGCCGACGCACGCCCGCGTCTTGTCGCGGACCTGGATTCGGCCCAGTTGCTGGATAGCGTGGAAGATCGAGAGATCGACATGGCGCACTCGGATCGAAGCAAAACTCCGATCGAACCCTACCTGGCCGATCAATGGTTCGTCCAGATGAAAACGCTCGCCCAATCGGCGATGGACGCCGTCTCTGACGGCCGAGTGAAGATTGTTCCCGAGCGTTATGCGAAAGGCTATTTGGATTGGCTTAGCGAAAAGCGCGACTGGCCCGTCAGTCGCCAGTTGTGGTGGGGACACCGCATCCCAATTTGGACCAGGCGATTCGAGTCGGCGAATCAGTGCGCTTCGTACGTTGCGCAACTCGAACAGTCATCGGATCTACAGGCCGATCGCGTCGTGTATCAGCAAGCCGATACGGCTGATCAAGCGAATCAGGAAGATACGAACGAGTCGTCAACGTTGCATGTCTGCCTGAGGGACGACGCGGACGAATTGGCCGAACGATTCGAAAGCGACGGTTTCGTGCAGGAACAGGACGTGTTAGACACGTGGTTCAGTTCCGCGCTCTGGCCTCATTCAACACTCGGATGGCCGGAGCCGACGGACGATCTCGCCTATTACTACCCTACGTCCGTGCTCATCACCAGCCGCGACATCATCACGCTCTGGGTCGCCCGCATGGTCCTGGCCGGGATCAATAACATGGGTCAGGTACCCTTCCGCGAAGTCTATATCCACCCAAAAATCCTCGACGGTTACGGCGAAGCAATGTCGAAGAGCAAGGGGAACGGCGTTGATCCCATCGACGTCATCGACAAGTTTGGAGCCGACGCTCTGCGATTCGGACTGGCTCAGCTGACAACCGAGACCCAGGACGTGCGCATGCCGGTGCAGTTTGAATGCCCGCACTGCCAGAAACTGCTCGAACAGACGCGAGAGAACCGTGAATCACCACGGATCACATGTCCCGAGTGTAAAGAGGACTTCGCGACCCAATGGGCCCAATCCGACGCCGATCGACGGCTGAAACGAGGGGCCGTGGTCAGTGAACGGTTTGAGGTGGCCAGAAACTTCTGTAACAAGCTATGGAACGCGGCTCGGCTCGTGATGCTCAACCTGGAAGGATTCCGACCCGGCCCCGTATCGTGGGAAGAGCGAGCATTTGAAGATCGATGGATCCTGAGTCGCTTGCAGAGCGTAACGGATCAGGTCGGCAACTCGCTGAATTCCTACCGCTATTCGGACGCCGCACGGACGTTGTACGATTTTGTCTGGGACGAGTTCTGCAGTCTTTACCTCGAGATGATCAAGGTCCGACTGCAGGAAAGTGAATCGCGCCCCGTAGCCCAGCGCGTACTGGCACATGTCCTCGACACCATTCTCAGACTTCTCCATCCGTTCATCCCGTTTCTCACCGAGGAAATCTGGCAACTCATCGCCCCGCTCGCTCCGACCCGCGACTTGAACGGGGCGACGACAGCCGAACCGCGTTTGATTCGAGCTGCGTGGCCTGCGAGCGATGCGGAATGTGTCGATCCGGCTACGGAATCACAATTCGGTCAATTCCTCGAGGTCGTTACCGCGCTCAGAGAGATTCGCAGCCGCCAGAATATTCCGCCCAAAAAGCCGATTCAGTTTGCCGTGCGATGCTCTTCGGCAACGGCCACTCGGTTGCAGCCACTCGACTCCTATTTCCGGGCGCTGGCCAACGCGATTGACGGCCGGTTTGGGGAAGGCGTGACGGTGCCAACCACCAATGCCACCGTGCGACTGGCCGAGATGGAGGTCTTCGTCGATCTGGAAGGCCTGATTGACAAACAAGCGGAACAATCACGACTCGAGAAGCAACTCGAGCGACTTGCCGGGGCCATTCAGGGAAAAGAGAAGAAACTGGCTAACGAGAAATTCGTCGGCCGAGCTCCCGAGCAGGTCGTTCAACGTGAACGGGAGAGTCTGGTGCAACTCAAGGAGCAGCAGATTGCCGTTGCCGCAAGCCTCAAGGCTCTCGGGCTCGATCCCTGATACCTGGCCGAAAGGACAACCGGCGGTGGTGGCGGTCTGGAGAAGTTGGGGGCTGGCTCTAGCATCCGCCTCCGGCAGCGCTTTATAATCACGTCTTTCTGAGTGAAGATCGGGAACGCCCGATCCCCTGTCTTACGACTCGTGATCTGCGTCGCATCATCGTCGTCCGCTAAACTCTGTCTGTTCAGCCGTCCCGAATTGTGTCGGTCGTTACGCCTCACTCGTGGAACTGCATTGTTTGCCGTGACATTACGTCCGCTTGATCATTGCGAGGTCTGCTATGCCTGTGCAAATGGAACTGTCGCGAATCATTATCAGCGAAATCAATGACCAGCAAGTCATCTATCTGCGCGAAGTCGACGGACAGCGCCAGTTTCCTATCGTCATTGGAATTTTTGAAGCGACGAGTATCGACCGGCGAGTCAAGTCGTATCGATCACCCCGCCCGCTGACGCACGATCTGCTGGTCAACCTGGTCGAGGCGCTCGGCGCTGAATTGGACAGTGTCACGATCAGTGATTTGCGCGAGCACACGTATTACGCTCGATTGCGGTTGCGACAGGCGGACGGAACGGTGTTGGAGGTCGACTCACGGCCATCGGACGCCATTGCGGTGGCCGTGACATGCGATCCCCATCTACCCATTTTCGTCGCCGAGCGCGTACTGGAAAGTTCGGCCGAGTGAACGGCTCCCGTCAAAGAAAAGCGGGATCCACCCATAGGGGCAGGCGCGACGTTGGCCGGCAAAGACGATCGACGGGCGATGGCCCTTTTGACCGCGTGCGATGCGATCGGCCGACGATGACTCACGAGCGAACGTCTGCGAACGCCTCCTTCAGCTGAGCGAGACCGCGGCTGCCCCGGCTTCCTTCAACCACGGCATTAACGCGCACTTCACTGGTGCTAATCATGTCGACATTGATGCCCGCCTCGGCGAGTGCCCGAAACATTCGGATACCGACACTCGTGTGGCTCCGCAACCCGATTCCGGAAACGGACAGCTTGGCGACGCTCGGGCAATGCGTGATCGATTGCCACTTGATGGTCTCGGCCAGTTCGTCCATGACGGCAAGTGCCGCATCGAGCATCTCCGCCGGAATCGTAAAGCTGAGGCTGCTGAATCCCTGGAAGCCCTTTGTGCTTTGCACGATCATATCGACAAAGACGCCGGCAGCCGCGACGCTCGCAAAGACGTTTGCCGCCACTCCGGGCTGATCAGGGATTCCGATGACCGTGATACGTGCCTGGGCCTCGTCGAGCGTGATGTCACTGAGGACCAGATGTTCCATGTCGGTGGATCGAAGCCGCTCGACGAGCGAGTTCACGTCGGTCACCGAGGTGCCGTCCTGGGGAGCGACCGTGGATGATTCGCGTGGATCATCTTCATCCGATGGTGTTTCCAGGTCAAATGTCTCGTGCACGGTTCGCAGGGCCGCCAGTGCGGAATCGCGATCGACGAGAACCGAAATCTTGATTTCGCTCGTGGAGATCATCTGAAGATTGATGCCGTTGGTGGCCAGGGCGGCAAACATCTTCTGAGCCACACCCGTTTGTCGAGCCATGGCCAGACCGACGACCGAGACTTTGGCAACGGCGGAATCGTACGTGACGTCCGTGGCACCGACGTCGTCGGCCGCCTCCCGCACCGTGGTGAGGGCCGCATCGAGTTCGTTCTCATGCACCGTGAACGAGATGTCGGACTTGCCTGCCTCCCCGACGTTCTGCACGATCATATCAACGTTGATCTTCTGCTCGGCAAGACGGGAGAAAATCAGCAGGCTCATGCCCGGCTCGTCAGGTACTCCGACCAGCGTGATACGCGCTTCGCAACGCGTCAGCGCGGCGCCGCAAACGGCGCGCGTAGTCGATTCCGGTTCGGAGACGATCATGGACCCCCGGGCGTCGCTCAGGCTGCTTCGCACGTGAATCGGCACCGAGAACTTCTTGGCGAACTCGATGGACCGGTTGTGCATGACCCCCGCTCCCAGGCTGGCCAGCTCCAGCATCTCATCGTAGCTGATGCGAGTCACCTGGCGAGCTTCGGGCAGTACGCGTGGATCGGTGGTAAAGACGCCGTCGACGTCCGTGTAGATTTCGCACTGGTCGGCGCCGAGTGCGGCGGCCAGGGCCACGGCCGTCGTGTCGCTGCCGCCCCGGCCCAATGTCGTGATGTCGGCCACTTCGTCGATACCCTGAAAACCGGCAGCGATCACAATATTCCCGGCGTCCAGCAGCTGTCGCATGCGTTGCGTATCGATGGACCGGATCCTCGCCTTGGTATGACTGCTGTCGGTCATGATGCCCATCTGTCCGCCGGTCAGACTAACGGCCTGATAGCCAAGCGCATCGATGGCCATGGCCATGAGGGCCACACTTACCTGCTCGCCCGTCGACAGCAACATGTCCATTTCCCGGGCCGGAGGGTGATCACCGACTTGTTGGGCCAGATCGACGAGCATATCCGTGTTCTTACCCATGGCACTCACGACAACCACCACCTGGTGGCCGTCTCGTTGAGCGCGAATCGCCTTGCGCGCCGCCGCTCTGATCATCTCGCAATCGGCAACACTCGTCCCGCCAAACTTCTGCACTACCAGCGACATGCCTCGCCTTTCCCTTTCGCTTGAACCGCTCTCGTTCCTCGGTCGAAGGGGCGTTGACCACCAATGAGCTCAGTCAAGTCCTTCCAGAAAATAACGCATCAGCTTCCAACCGTGGTCGAAAGCGAGTGCCGAAGTTGCGCCCGACCGCTCATCGTATGTCGTCGCCGAGTCGGGCTCGCAACCCGTCCCGGCCATGGCAAAGGGCACGTCGCCGTGACTGTGTGTCTTGGTGCGAACCGGGGTTGGGTGGTCGGGAGTAATCATCAGCCGGTACTCGTCGTACTCTTTCAGGGCCTCATGCAGTGGAGCGACAATGTCGTGGTCGATTGACTCCAATGCCTTGATTTTCGCCTCCACGTCCCCTTCATGCGAAGCCTCATCGGTCGCTTCGACATGAACGCAGACCAGGTCGGTACCGTCCAACGCCTCGATCGCCGCTCGCCCTTTGGCCGCGTAATCGGTGTCGGTATAACCGGTGGCGCCCGGCACTTCCTGTACGGTCCAACCGATGAGCTGAGCCAGTCCGCGCAGTAGATCGACGGCTGTTATCATGAGCCCGCGGCGACCATACACGGAAGAAAAGGCGGCCAGGTCAGGCTGCCTGCCCAGACCCCACAACCAAATGCAGGTGGCCGGTAATCGCCCCGACGCACGACGATCCACATTGACACCGTGTTCGGCAAATCGGTCGGCCGATTGAGCCATCAGTTGAGCCAGCACGTCGCTGCCCGGTCCGCGAGGGTACTCGTCAGCGATCCCCCGGCCCGTAAGGTCGTGCGGCGGCGTGCATCGTGTATCCTGGCTGAACGGGGCCGGAACGCCCGTTCCGCGATAAATCAGCAGATTGCGATAGCTGACACCGGTGTGGAATTCCCAGGGAGTCTCCGGAACCATTTCCTGGACCGCTTGCAGCAGCAGGCGAGCCTCTGGTGTCGAAATGTGATCTGCCGTAAAGTCGCGCATGATCTGGTCTTCAATGGTGACCAGGTTACACCGAACGGCCCAATCGTCCCGGCCAAGCTCGATGCGTTGTGCCGCGGCCTCTAACGGTGCACGGCCTGAGAAGTGGCACAGCGGATCGTAGCCCAGCAAGCTCATGTTGGCGACGGCCGATCCGGCCGGCAACCGGGCCGGTACGTGACACGCGCGCCCCATCAGACCGTCGTGCGCTACCGAATCCATTGCGGGGGTTCTTGCCGCCTGCAACGGAGTTCGGCCCTCGAGACAGTCCTGTGGCTCATCAGCACATCCATCGGGTATGACGATTGCATATTTTCGCGTTTTCATCGCTTGCGCTCCATCTGGCAGATTCCTTCCCAAGTCGTCGTCACGGCGGACCCGTCGCACGTCAAGGCGGACTCATGGCGATCCGTTGTGCGACCGGTCATCAATCCAGGACGCGCATCCGGACACACTTCCCCAGTACACACGGTAGACGTTCGATCTCGTCGACCGCCGTCGACGTGGCTCCTTCGGTGGTTAAGTGCGTCATGATGATCAAGGGAACCACCGACGTACTTCCGTCCGGCTGCGGCTCGTGTTGAATGACCGAAGCGATGGAGACCGAGTGCCTTCCCAGGACGCCCGTAATCTGGGCCATCACCCCCGGATGATCCTCTACGGTAAACCGCAGATAGTACCTTCCCTTCAATTGCTTATGGTCGCGGATTCCCACACGCGCCTCACGCTGGGACCACAGTTCCAAGGTGCGAAACGTCAACCCGGTGCGCCCGACGGCCGTATCGATCATGTCTGCCACAACGGCCGACGCGGTCGGCATTTGCCCGGCACCCAAACCGTGAAAAAAGACACGACCCACCGCGTCTCCGACCACGCTGATCGCGTTGTATGCCTCACGAACCTCGGCCAACGGCCGGCCCTGTTTGACGAGCGTCGGCGCCACGTTCAGTTCCAATACTCCTTCAACCAGCTTTGCCACGGCCAATAACTTGATGCGATACCCGAGTAACCCCGCGTATCTCAAATCGGCGGACTCGAGCGTATCGATCCCAACGCACGGAATGTCGCGCCAATGGACACGTGCCCCAAACGCCAGGTGCGCCAGAATGGCCAGCTTCTGGGCCGCATCCGATCCGTTGACATCCATTGTCGGATCGGCCTCGGCAAAGCCCAGGCTCTGTGCCTGGGCCAGTGCCGTCTCGTAATCCGTTCGCTCTTCCTCCATTTGGGTGACGATGAAATTACTCGTTCCGTTGAGGATCCCGCGCAGCGAGATAACCTGATTCGCCGACAGGCATTGGCTGATCCCGGTAATAATGGGAATCCCGCCGGCCACGGATGCCTCGAAAGCGATCGATCGCCCCAGTTCTCGGGCCGCGTCGAATAACTCGCCACCGTGTTCCGCGAGGAGCGCCTTGTTGGCCGTCACGATGTCCTTGCCGCTCTGTAGCAACCGCAACATGATCGAGCGCGCCGGCTCCAACCCGCCAATCAGCTGAGCGACCACCTTAATCGCCGGATTGTCCGTGATCTTCCTCAAATCATCGGAAATGATGTCGGCCGGCAAGTCCGCGCCGCGCGGCTTGTTCACGTCGCGAACGACAACCTCTTCCAACCACAACGTGCGCCCGGCGTGGCGAGCGGTCCGATCTCCGTGGTCGAGCAGCAGGCGAGCGACCCCGCTGCCCACGGTCCCCATCCCCACAATTGCCACTCGCGTCTTGTCCATCCAGTCTCTCGCAAAACGGTCACACGAAACGTGTCGAGCTACGGTCCAAAGCCTTAACATCCTACCGCCACCGGTTCCAATCGGGAAGACGGAGCCCGCATACTGCCCCCTCGCTTCCCCGGCCATCCATCCTCTAAACTGTCTTCGCCCTGAGGGCAGACTCCGACCCGTTTGCGGAGCGTTCGTCGCCCGAGCGTTCGTCGCCCGAGCGTTCGTCGCCCGAGCGACCCGGTCCTCGCCCTCGAGGTTCCATTCCTGGGGTCCGATCCGGAGAGATTCGGCCTGGATACCTTCGTCCTTGGATACTCCGTTCCTTTCGTAGCAAGTGCCGACACGATGACCCCCGATTCACTCGA
>CAYNDU010000152.1:0-10808 GCA_964395615.1 uncultured Pirellulaceae bacterium
CCAGTGAACACCTTGCTCAGCCCAACCGCTACGCGAGCCCGTTCCTGCACCCGAAGCACCCTACGGGCCGTTCCGGCAATTGACTCCTGACCCCTTTACCCTACGGGGTCCGTCGCCATCTCTTTCTGTCTCCCCTCTCAAAGGGTCCGGCCGGATGGTGACGGACCCGATGGCGTCACGCTGTCTGCCAACTCGCCCGAGAATCGGCCGTTCCCTGCAATGCGGCCATCATGTGGTGAATCGCGTCGATGTCATCTAAAGCGTTGTGAAATAACAGGTTACTGTCATGTGGTCGGCGTGGCGGTCGCCAAATTGCGCGCTCCCAAATGGTGGGCTCTGCCCGTCGGGTTCGGCCGGAAAGGCCGTTATGGGGTGATAGCCGGACGCAGTCACGCAAATTGTTTGCAAGGTTCTCGGATCGTGATTATTGTGGAAGATACAACTATCGGAAGAAATTGTCGATAACTCGCAGTTTTCCTAGATCGCGTAGATTCTCTGCGCTTGTCAATTCTGTTTGCATAGGTCGAGAGCAAATTGGGCGGCCCATAAACGGGGGAATTCCCTGTCGTTCGGGTCGTCCACTGGAAGAGGGTCAGTCGCCAACCATGGGAAGTCACATGAAGACAGAAGGCATCCGGAATCGTCCCAAGAATTTTATTGGAAGGTGCCGCAGGGAGACGAAACGTCACCGCTCGCGTCGCCGTCTGTTTGCCGAGCCGCTCGAGGATCGCCGGTTGCTGGCCGCTTCGGTGGTTGAGAATCCCTTTCCCTTTCACAATCCGTTGATTGCTACGGACGTGAACGGGGACTTCTTGACAACCCCGCGTGACGCGTTGCAGATCATCAATGTTCTGAACGACACGGGCGTCCGGCAACTGGATCCGGCAAGCGGGAACGGGGATGGCGCGTTCCTGGACGTGAGTTCGGACAACCAGCTCACGCCGTTGGATGCGCTCGGCGTGATAAATCATCTGAACCGTGGCGAGGGGCTGGGCGAGATTGTTGCGATTCGTGCGGAGGTACAGGACACGGCGGGGGTGCCGGTAACATCGGGCAAGTTGATCGCGGGCGAGCCGTATCGATTGGCGATGTTCACTGAGGACTTGCGAGCAACGCCGGCCGGCGTGTTTGCGGCATACGCGGACATTGGGTTTAACGATCCCAGTTTATTCATGGTGGGTGACAGGCATCCTGACGCGTTTCAGACGCCGGCCCAGTTTTTTCAATTCGCGACATTTGATGGTGAATACAAGGGGCAAAAGTCTGCGTTTCCTCCATTTTGGTCTGGCATACCGGGTGACGTAAACAACCCGCCTGACCTGGACGGGACGGATGATGACGGTCTGACGTTTCCCAACGAGTTGGATGAACTGGGGGCTTTCGCATCACTCTCGGAGTTGGGAGGTGGTGAGTTCGAGGTTCTTCACCTTGACATAACTCCGACGACGCGAGGCCAACTGGATCTCTTGTTGAATCCAGCGGACGCCACGGGGAACGGTGTGCTGTTATTCGGCGCCAACACGACGATTCCGCCCGATGTGATTGACTATGGCACGACGGTTTCCTACCAGATCATCCAGCCGATCAACGCCGAGGACGACAGTTTTCCTGCGACGCAGGGGACGTTGCTCGAGGACAGCCCAACGGTTGCGTTAGACGTGTTGGCCAACGATTTCTTTGGCGAGGGCTTTTCCGGTACGTTGTCGCTGGACCCGGGCGGTCTGACTCAGCCGGCCAATGGGACCGTCGCCATTTCGGGCAGCGTGATCAACTACACACCGGACGCCGACTTCTTTGGAACGGACACGTTCATGTACACGGCCGTTGACGGCCAGGGACATTCGGACACGGCGATGGTCACGGTGGAAGTGACGAGCGTGAACGACGCTCCGAACGCCTTGGACGACTCGCCGGCGAGCATCGCGGAGGACAGTGGCGCCCACGTGATCGACGTCTTGGTGAATGACGACGCTGGACCTGCGAACGAGGACCAGACGTTAACGATCACGGCAGTGACCCAGGGCGTCGGTGGCAGCGTATCGATCAGCAATGCCGGGGCCGACGTGACGTACACGCCGGACGCCGATTTCTTCGGGACCGACACATTCACCTACACGATCACCGACAATGGTAACCTCACCGATACGGCCACGGTCACGATCACGGTGGACAACATCAATGATCCGCCCATTGCGGTAGACGATGCCATTTCCGGAATTCAGGAAGACAGTGCGACGTCGACGCTCGGCGTCCTGGCCAATGATTCGGCCGGACCGGGCAACGAAGACTCGATTCAGGGGATCACGATTGTTGGTGTGGGCCCAACGGATAATGGTGGGACGGCGGCTATTTCGGCCGACAGCCTGTCGATCGATTACACGCCGGCGGCCGATTTCTTTGGCGACGAGACATTCACCTACACGATTTCGGACGGAGAATTTCCGGCGACCGCAACGGTAGTGGTGACCGTTGACAACATCAATGACCCTCCGATTGCCATGGCGGACACGGTGTTTGCCGACGAGTTTTCGACGGGCAATATCTTTGATGTACTGGCCAATGACAGTCCCGGCGCCGGTCCGGAAACGGAACCCTTGACGATACAGGGCGTGACGACGCCGTCGGCCGGCGGAACAGTGACAATCGCGGGTGATGGACAGTCGCTGATTTACTCGCCTGACCCGTCTGCTCTTGGTCCCTTTGAAGAGACGTTTGAGTACACGATCAGTGACGGTCAGCTGACCGACACGGCGATGGTGACGGTCAATGTGGAGCCGGTGATTCGGCCCCGTGCTCGCGACGATCGTTTTGACGTTCAGGAAGACAGCGCGTTGGCGGACAACGTGTTTGACGTGACGGCCAACGATCTGTTCAACGACGGAGCGACGAAGGCTCCGATCACGATTGTGACTCAGCCCCTGCATGGAACGGCGGAAGTGTTCAATGACTTCTTTATCCGGTACGCGCCTTCCGCCGATTACTTCGGCCCGGATTCGGTCGAATACCAGATTGACGACGACTTTGTCGGACCCGACGGAGCGAGCGTTCCAGACGTCGGCGAACTGATCCTTACCGTTCAAAACGTCAACGACGCACCGATCGGCGTGGATGACAGTTTCTCCGAGATTCAAGAGGACAGTGCGGGCGAGACGTTCGACGTCCTGTTTAACGACAAGGCCGGGCCCGATAACGAGACCGAGCCCATCGTCGTTTCCGCTGTTACGCAGGCCCAGCACGGCACGGTTACGATCATCAACGGTGGGTCCAGCGTTCGATACGTTCCCGTCGGTGACTATTTCGGACCTGATTCCTTCAGCTACACGCTCAGTGACGGTCAGTTAACCGCCGGTGCCAACGTGTCATTGACGATTGACAATGTGAATGATGCTCCGATCGCTGTTAACGATTCGTACCCCTCCATCCAGGAGGATTCTGCGGATAATCTGCTCGACGTGCTGCAGAACGATGCCGCCGGGCCGACCAACGAAACAGAGGCCATTGTCGTGTCCGGCATTACTCCGGCCAGCCACGGTACCGTGGCTATCGGCGTCAATGGAGCAAACGTGCTATACACGCCCGACGGCGATTATTTTGGACCCGACACCTTTACGTACACGATCAGCGATGTCGGCGGTTTGACGTCGACGGCGACCGTCAACTTGACGGTCAACGACGTGAATGACGACCCGACGGCGGTGAGCGATCAAGTGTTGGCGTTGAAGAATTTCAAGGACCAACCGTTGGACGTGGTCTCCAACGACCTGATTGCTCCGGACGTCAACGAGCAGCTGACGATTACCGGGTTGGGGCCGAACAACCTGACAACGATCGCGACGCCGCATGGTACCGCTTCGGTGGCAGCAGGCGGCCAGTCCGTGATTTACACACCTGATACCGATTTTGAATCGGCTCAAGGTGGTCTCGACACGCTGACGTATACAATCAGCGACGGTCGCGGCGGATCCTCGGTTGGATCGGTCGAGATTGAGGTCGTTGACGCCGTTCCGAGCGATATCTCGGGCTCGATATTCATGGACGTAAATAACAACGGCATTCGTGATCCTCAGGAAATCGCCTTGGCCGGTGTCGAAGTGATGTTAACCGGGATGAACATCCGAGGCGAGACGGTCGATCGTATGGTAACCAGTGGCACCGACGGGACCTTCCTGTTCAACAGCGTGTTGCCGGGAGCTCTCAACAATACCACGGGTTACACGGTTGCCGCCAACACGCCCGAGTTCACAATCGACGGGTTGGACCGAATTGGCGATGATTCGGTCGATAGCACGTACACGCCGGGCTCAGCCGGAAATGACGTGTTTACCGGAATTGAGCTCGGCCTTTTCGGCACTCAGCGGGCGGAGATGAACTACTCGTTTGGCGAGCGCGGCTTGACCGGCAGGTACACTTCGATCAGCCAATACCTTTCGTCGACACGCAAGGGTTTGGCGGCGGCAACTTCTCTGGCCGGGGACAATTACTGGTTCACGGTGATGAAAGGCTGGGACGGCGTAGAGACGGCCCAAGTGCAGTTAGCCAATGATTTTACCAGCGCCACATTGACGATTCTCGACACGCAAGGCCAAACCCATGTTCGCACGATCTCCTACCGCGACTATCACGTCGCCGGCGATCGAACGACCGGCCAGTTCATCATCTACTTCAATGGCTCGGCACAAGATCTGGGCTTCAATCTGCCAGGCGGGCTGACCTACTCGGATCAGAACCCGAACGGGGCCGAAGGAGAATCAATGGGGGATGATCTGCAAGCTCCAGAGACGATGACCGAAGCGGAAATGTACGCGGCCAACGTGGATGCCGCATTCGGTGACGGTCAGTGGTCCTAGTCATCGACGGTCGTCATGTCCCGTGAATTTCAAAAAACGGCGACCAGAAACTGGTCGCCGTTTTGCGATATCTGATTCGCCGTCTTCCGTCGATCAACGGTTCGTACGCGTCCTCAGTACGTAATCGTGGCCCCGAAAGTCAGGCCCTGCAGCCAATAGTCGGTATTCTGCATCGTAAAGGTAGGACGGGCCGGACCGATCAGCGGGTTGCCGGCAAACTGTGTTGGATTGACGGCACGGTCAAGCTGGTCGCCCGACAGTATGGCGTTGGACCAATAGATGGCGTTATAGCCCATGGTCAAATCGAGCCAATCGGTTGCCGCGTAGGCGGCCGTCAGGCCGACTTCCGGGATGATGGCCGTTACGTCGCGCGAGTATGTGCCGATGTTGGTCGCCTGCGCCAGAATGCCGCCTTGCGATGAAACCGCGGCGCTCGCCGGCGGCGTGACCGTGGTCGAACCATTGATGATCACCGACTGGTGCATGTTACCGACGCTGAGTTTTGCCAGACCGGTGAACGTCCAGCAACCGCGCCGAAACTCGCCGATGAACCCGACTTCACCGCCGTGGAATTCGTTGCGCGCATCGAACACATCGAGCACGTCGATGGTCGTTCCGATGGCCACGGCACCGGCCGGGTCGACCGACACGGAGTTGCTGGTAATCGACAACTCGTCATCCAATCGGACAAAGTGATAGCCACCCATCAGATCCAGATCATAGTCGCATCCTGACAGCATGTTCGTCCGCAGGTAAGCCTCGGTGCCAATGACACTGCTGTCGGTACTGACCGACAGGTTGCCATTGATGATGCCCGGATAGGAGACCAGGAACGCATCCTCCTGGCCTTGAACGACATTGAAGAACGGTCGGGCAAGGATGGGCGTTCCGGCAGGCGAGACAGCCTGCAGTGATAGCCGATCGCCGTCGAGTCCCCAGACACGAGCTCCCAGTCCGAGTGTTTCCCAGTCGTCGAGCCAGATGCCGAAGTCGGCACGGGCACCGGCGCCCATGCGTGTGCCGACGACGCCGTTTCCAAACAGGATGCCGGCTCCCGGCAGAACGCCGGCGGTGGCCTGAGGCGTGCCGACAGGGCTGGTGGTAGCGACCGTCGGCATGGTACGTCCCTTGCCCCACCAGAGGAGCGCGTCGAAACTGGCCCAAAGGTGACGGGGGTGGCAGCGTGGGCAGCGGCAGTTGGAATGGTGCCCGGTTCCGCAGTGGCCTGGAGTCAACCATTGACCGCTGCATGCGTCGCCCGCGCAATCGCCATCGCAGCCCAGGCCGTCTCCACCCAGTCCGTCACAGGAGCCATCGTCGCAGCCGGCGTCCGGCGCCGAGAAGCTCACGGGAATCGAAGGGTAGTAGGTCTGCGCGACTGCCAAGGGGGCCATGGTCCCAAAGACCAGCAATGCGACAACAGCAACCGTGATGCGTGCAATCATGATTTTTACTCGCCGAGTCTCTACACGAGTTTTCTTTACAACAGGAGTAGTCATCGGGCGATACACTCCCGAAGACTAGTATGACCGTTACGGCCCGCAAACCTTCTCTATCTTGCCTGGTTTTCGGTGCGAATGGCCTCGCCGCATCGATCGGCCGTCTTCCGGGGAGCCGGCTCGAGGCGCCCTACGTGGGAACGGCGACCGCACCATAGGGTTATGTCGGCAAAAACGATTAGGTGGGTCCAATGAATTGTGCTTGACAGGCGTTGGTTGACGGTTTTTCACAGTCTGTCGATCTGGGGAATCGGGGGCGGGCGTTCGGCAGTCGCAAAAAATGCCATACCTGTTAGATTGAAAGAACTTAGATTTGAGAAGTTCGTCTCTGCGGTTGATGGAAGCGGCAGGCGGCTTTGAGGACTCCATCGAGGACTAAGGAAATTGGCGGGAGCGGTCGGTATGGGCGTGGGCGTATTGGGAGCTGGGATGGGAATGGTCGACCGTTCGGTCGGTTTGGCTCGGCACCGTCCCCCGTCGCTGTGGTGGCGTCAATCCAGCGAGATTGCTGCTTTGGAGTCGGAATTACAGCAGCTGGACGAACGGGCGCTGAGAAAGCAGAGTTTGTCGCTCAGGTTTCGGGCCAAGAGTGGTGAGCGGCTGCGAGACTTGCTACCCATGGCATTTGCTTTGGTGCGTGAAGCGGCATGCCGCACGATCGAGCTGCGCCATTTTGACGTGCAGATTCTGGGCGGGATCGCCTTATTTGACGGTTGCATTGCCGAGATGGACACTGGAGAAGGCAAGACGCTGACGGCTACGCTACCGATGTATTTGCACGCGCTTGTCGGCAAAGGTGCCCATTTGGCGACGGTCAACGATTACCTGGCGGCCCGCGACGCTGAAACGATGGGTCCGATCTACGAAATGCTGGGAATGACAGTAGGCGTGATCCAGACGTCCGACTCTCAGGATCAGCGTCGCCAGGCCTATGCGGCCGATATCACCTACGGGACGGCCAAGGAATTCGGGTTTGATTTCCTACGTGATCGTTTGCTGATGCGACGTCTCGGGCGGACGCAGGCTGATTTTCTCGGCGATGGAAGCAGCCAGCGGTGGGACGATTCGGGCGAACAGCCCGTGCAGCGCAACGCTCATTTCGGCCTGGTTGATGAGGCCGACAGTATCCTCATTGACGAAGCGCGCACGCCGTTGATTATTGGCTCCTTGGGCGACCAGGCGATCGAGCAGGTTGTGGCCACCTATCAATGGGCGGCCGAACATGCTCCGGAGTTTGAGGAAGACGAGCACTACGATTATGATCATGACACGCGAAAGGCGGAGCTGACTCCGCCGGGCCGCCAGATGCTCCGGGCGTTACCGGCTCCTGATATATTGCGTGGAGTGGGCCTGGTGGATCTGTACGATTACATGGAACGGGCGATCAAGGTCCATCGTGATTTTCATCTTGATCGACAGTACGTGGTGCGTGACGGCGAGATTGTGATTGTCGATGAATTCACGGGTCGCCTGGCTGAAGGTCGCAAGTGGCGTGATGGAATTCACCAGGCGATTGAGGCGAAAGAGAAAATTGACGTGACCGTTCCCACCGGTCAGGCCGCACGCATTACGATCCAGGACTTGTTTCTTCGCTACCGGCACCTGGCGGGCATGACCGGTACCGCCCTGACGGCCGCTCGCGAATTCCACAAGATCTACCGTACTCGCGTCGTCCGCGTACCGACGAACCGACCGGTGAAACGGAAACAGTTGCCGACTCGTGTCTTCGGCACGACCGAGCAGAAGTTTGCGGCGATCGTGGCAGAGATTTCGGAATTGCACGAGGGGGGAAGACCGGTGTTGATCGGGACTCGCTCGATTGACAAGTCAGAAGCACTCTCAAAGCTCCTCACAGCGGCCGGCATCGAGCACGACGTGTTGAATGCCAATGAAATCGCCAAGGAGGCAGATATTGTGGCACAGGCCGGGCATTCCAATAAGGTGACCGTCGCAACGAATATGGCCGGTCGAGGTACGGACATCAAATTGCCGGAAGGCGTTGCCGGACTGGGTGGATTGATGGTAGTCGGAACGGAGATGCACGACGCAGCTCGGATCGACCGGCAACTGTACGGCCGGTGCGGGCGGCAGGGAGATCCCGGATCCTATCGCCAATACCTCGCGTTGGACGACGACATTGTTCGTGAAGGACTTGGCCCAAAATATGCCGACAAAACGGAGGCGATGGGTCTCCAGCGTGACGGGCCTCTCGATCGACTGGCGAAGATGTTTCGCCGGGCCCAGCGCAAGGTCGAACGACGGCATCTCCGCGATCGAAAGATGTTGCTCCATCATGAAAAGGAGCGAAAGAAGATGCAGCGGGAAATGGGACAGGATCCGTTCCTCGATACGGCCGACTGAACTCGCCACACCGTCCCAGGGCTGCCAATAAGTTCTTTTTCGGAAAATGTGCGTTAGATTTCTCGGTTCCTTCCCATATCTCTTAGTGTGACGGCCGGGGTCGATTGGCGGATACGTGATTCGACCGGTTTCGCCCTCGCTCGTTGTCGATCGAAGAAAGTACGTCAGGGGTGAACCCGGAACTCGAACAGCAGATTGCTCGGCAAGTTCAGAAGGGGGATCCGCAGGGAATCACTCGACTGCTGGAATCGTTCGGCGGAAAGGTGTCCGGCTATCTGCAGCGACGTTTTCCGTCATTCGACGATCATGACGTGCAGGACGTGCTGGTGGATGCCGTTCTGAAGATTGGACACACCTACGATCCTGAGAAAGGGAAACTGGGTGCCTGGCTGCTCTTCCTGGCTCACCAACAGGCAGTTGCCGTGTTGCGCGACCGGCACAGGGGACAAGCCACCGAACTCCTGGATCCTGAGCTTTCGGCGGCGAGCGAGCCGTCACCGTTGGCACGGTTGGTCGGGAGCGAGGAAGTCGAGCGCATTCGGCAGGCGTTCGAGGGACTCGCGCCACTCGAACGGGCCGTGATCGAAGCGGACGTTTTGGCCGAACAGACGGTAAACGCTCGGCTGCTCGCCGAACGATTGGGAACGACGACGGACTCGATTTACGTGGCTCGAGCGCGAGCCCGAAGCAAACTGAAACGCTCGTTGGGGATGGAACCGGGCACGGACGAACTTCCGAGGGGCGACAAATGATGCTGGCGAAAACATCTTATTCTGACCGGTGAACGATGGCGAAACGAAGACAATCGACACGGCGACCGCGGAATGCCCGGTCCGATCTGTTGCGACGTTTGCGGCTCGCGCTGCTCGATCCCGGTCTGGATCTCGACGAGGCCCAGAGAATCCTCGAGTCTCAGCCCGAACGGCAACTGTCCGCAGAGCGGATTGAGGCCATCGTTCGCGTGGTCGGCAGGCACGTCGAACAGGGGCTGCCGGTTGAATGCTGGGCGACCGAACTTCGCGGGGCCGATCCCGGGACCCGGTTGCCTACCGAATATGCCATTGGTGCGTTGAGGATGACCCGAGAATCGGGTGACCTGCATGCCACACATTGGGTGTTACCGGACACGGACTATGGCACACGAATCTTCTCTTCTCGCGTGAATGCGGACGGCGCGACCGCGCCGGAACCGATCGTTCGCGGCGAGCGGATTACCGATTGGTCCGAAGCGGTCGTTTGTGACGTTTGGCACAACGCGACCGAACTCGACACGGCCCAGACCCGTACGTGGGGCCAGGAGGGCGAGGGCCACGCGTGGTCGAGCCAATCGGCGTGGGAAGCGGGGTTGGTATCAGGTGGCGAGGTGCTTCGCGAAGACGGGGCGATTTGTGAGTGGTGTTGTTCTTGGGTTGATTGTAGCGATCCGGACGTTTGGGAGCTCTTGAGGAATTAGTCTCTTGTCCATACTGCGTATCTGTATGGCGACGAGCTTATGAGACGGCGCCGTTCATCGTGTCGTTACAGCGAATGAACGTTGGACTTACCTCGATGGAATCACCTCTTATTGCATTTGGGTAAGCTACGATTCAGAGCACTGTTTTTCATTGCAATGCGTGAGTAATCGCAAGAATCGACATCTTTGTTTCGTGCGTTCCGAGTTCACGGTCGATTGGGCCGGAAATCGGGTCCGTTTATTGAGTTCGCGTTTGGCCGCACTTAGATTGGATAGCCGCACCGGGCCGTTGGATGGTTCGAACGTGCACGGTCGTGGTATGTCATCGACGGCTTGTCGCGAGACAAGTGAGCCTGTCACACAACCCAACGGGGTGCTTTAACCCATGTCATCCGAGCAACCCTCCGTTAATTCACAAACGGTCGAGCAGACCAAGCAGCAGATACGCAGCCTGGTGGGCGAGATCGCTCAGTTGTCCAAGAGCGACGTTGGGGCCGAGGAATACTACGCGGCCTTTATGCAACGGATCGTATCGGCTCTGGCGGCTGTGGGTGGCGCGATTTGGTTAGTCGACGAGAGTCGACGTCCCGAGCTCACGCACCAGATCAATTTGAGTGAGAACTTACTCACTCCGTTAGCTCCCCGCCT
>CAYNDU010000153.1:0-6089 GCA_964395615.1 uncultured Pirellulaceae bacterium
GGAGACGCAGAAGTGTGGTCGGTGGGGACCCCGGCGGCGGCCGCCGAAAGGGGAAACGATGGAGGAAGGGCGACGCCTGCATCCTCTGCCAATATCTCGACACACGGGACGCAGATGCTGAGTTTTTCTGGAAGAAATGGACGAAGAACAATCGGGCTGCCGCCGCAATCCTCTGGCCGGAAATCGCGCAACTGGCGCGGCGCGAACTCTACTTCCTCGTCCCAGATCTCTTCGAAACGGCCGCACCGGCCACCGACGCGAACCAGCTGCAGCGCGACCTGAACCTCGTATTGGCTCGTAATTATGAGCAGTTGGCCGATGCGGAGGCCGGCCTGGACCATTTTCAATTGGCAGCCGAACTGTATACTCGTGCACTCGCCTACGAACCGCAGCGGACGTCGAGCCTGAAGGGACGGGCGGCCGCTTACCAAAAACTGGGAAAATCGGATCAGGCCGAAGCCGAGTCGGACCAAGGGATGTCGAGCGGGACCGAGCACCGCTGACGACGTGCGGGCATTTTTTGATCATTACGTGTTCTGATCAATACGTGGGCTCCATGACCAATCACACCGTCGATCTTGACCACAATGCGACGACACCCGTCCATCCGGAGGTGGTCCAGGCGATGCAGGAAGCCTACGAGGCCCGGATGGGCAATGCGGCAAGTTCGCACGGCAAAGGACGAGCGGCGCGGCGTGCCTTGGAGGAGGCACGCGAAGGGATCGGCCGGCTTGTCGGAGCCGACCTGGAGGGAGCTGATCCGGATCAGGTCATCTTGACCAGCGGAGGAACCGAGGCCAATAACCTGGCGCTGCGCGGCCTCGCCGGGCCCTCACCGGAACAGATCATCATTTCGACCGTGGAACATCCCAGCGTGGCCGGCACAGCCGAGTGCCTCGAACGGTCCGGGTGGGATGTCCAACGGGCACCCGTTGATGGGTACGGGGTGTTAGACCTGACCGAATTCGCCCGGCTGCTCTCTCCACGAACGCGACTGGTCAGCATCATGCTGGCCAATAATGAAACGGGTGTTCTGCAGCCGATTGAAGACATTGCCCGGCTCTGCCACGCGGCAGCCGTCCCCCTCCACACCGACGCGGTGCAGGCGGTGGGGAAGATACCCGTTCACTTCCGAGAATTGGGCGTTTCGGCCATGACTCTGACCGCCCATAAATTCCATGGGCCAAGGGGAATCGGCGCGCTGGTCATCCGCCGATCAACGCCTCTCAATCCACTGTTGTATGGGGGATTCCAACAACAGAGCCTGCGTCCCGGTACCGAACCCGTCGAATTGGCCATCGGTTTCCATCACGCTCTTCAGATCTGGCACCGGGATGGGGCGACTCGAATCGCTCGTATGACGGCCCTCCGCGACGAATTCGAACAACGCCTGATCGATGCCCGGCTCGGCGCGATCGTCAACGGCCACCGGTCTGCGCGGTTACCGCACACGTCAAGCGTGGCATTTCCCGGAGTGGATTGCCAGGCACTTCATATGGCCCTGGATTTGGCCGGTGTCGCCTGTTCCATTGGATCGGCCTGTGCGAGCGGCTCGGCCGAGCCGTCGCCCGTACTGCTGGCAATGAAGTTACCTCCGGACATCGTGGAGAGTTCGTTGCGGTTCAGCCTCGGAGCGTTGACAACCCGTGACGAAATCGACCAGGCAGTGAAGCGCATCATCACATCCGTTCGTCGTCTTCAACAGGGACGCCACTGGCGCGCCCCATAAACGAATCCGGCGCTTACGCCGTTTATGCCGAGCGATTACGCGTGAACCAATTCTCCCTTCACCGCTTCCGCAACTCGCCAACCGCGTCGCGGCTTGTTGATCCCATCTTTCGTACGTTGCTGCTTGTGGCCGTGCTGCTGAACTGGTGCGGCTGCTCGCGCGATTCCTCCGATTCGAAAGAAATCCCTTTACTTACGGGCGACGCAGCGGCTGGCGATCCTGCCCAAGACAAACCGCCCGCCGAAAAAAAGAAAAACGATCGCGTCGATCGGCAAATGCTCCATGTCAAGGAATTGCTCTTGCAACACCGTCTGACGGCCACTGAACAACAGTGTAAGGCACTCCTCGAAGAGAAGCCCAATAACGTGACCCTGTTGCGTACGCTGTCGATGATTCTGGTGAGTGAAGGTCGCCGGTACGAGGCCGTTCCGTATTTGCTCCGTTTGGTCGAGACCGGTAGTTTTTCTGTTCAGGATCTACTGCTGCTCGGTATCCCCGAAGAACCGTATGAAGAAGTGGCGATGGTCCGCCAGGCGCTGTCCGATCATCCGAACGACCTGGTCCCCGCGCTCGGACTCATCGCCATGCTTCGCAGAACAAACGAAAACGAACGTGCCCTCGAGTGGCTTCGCAAAGTGGTTGCACAGCACGGCGAACAACTGGAGGCCCATGCGCAATTGGGCCAGTTATTGTGGGACCTGAAACGTGTATCGGAATTGACCGCTTGGAACCAGAATCTGCCCTCCACTTTCATGAAGCATCCAGGCATCTGGATGGTCAAGGGGCTATGGGCCGAACAACTCAACCAGTTCCCCGCAGCCGCTCGGTGCTATTGGGAAGCGGCTCGTCTTGATCCAAGTAGCCGACCAGTACACATGCGGCTAGCCCGCTGTCTCGTACAAATCGGACGCCGTGATGAGGCGGAGCCGTTTAAGGTTCGAGCGGCCTTGCTAGGAGACTTTCGCCATACTTTGTTTCCCATGTACCAGGCTGGGACAAACGTTGAATCGTGTCAACGTGCCGCTCAGTTGGCCGAATCTCTGGGCCGGTTGCCGGAAGCAAAAGCGTGGCTACGCGTCGCTTCGCTGCAAGGGTCGGCGAGAAAGTCATTGACCGCGGACGTCGAACGGCTCACGAAGCTGATCGATCGAGATCATCCTCAACAGACGCTGGCGACCTCCCAACCGGCTCTCCAAGTAGACCTGTCCCAGTACCCTGCCCCCGAATTCTCTCAACCACCAGAGCCTCGTCCGGATGTGGCTGATGGCAATGTGGCGAAGCTCGCGTTCGCGGACGTTGCCCGTGAGTCCGGGATCGACTTTCAGTATTTCAACAGTTGGAAGGCGGCCGGTCGTGAACTCATGCTTCTGGAAACCGTCGGCGGTGGGGTCGCCGTGCTGGATTACGATCGCGACGGATGGCCCGATCTGTACTTCGCACAATGCGCGCCCTGGCCGCTCGATCCTGATCAACACGAACAGCTTGACCGCCTTTACCGCAATCTGGGAAATGGCACGTTCGAAGATGTTACGCACCAGGCCGGACTCGCCGAAAACGGGTACTCCCAGGGCGCTGCCGTCGGAGACTTCGATAATGACGGCTTTCCAGACATCTATGTCGGAAACGTGGGCCAGAACCGGCTGTTCCGCAATAACGGTGACGGCACATTTTCCCTCGTGAATCACCATCAAGACCGGCAACTGACCTGGACGTCCAGCGTGATGATTGCCGATCTCAACGCGGATGGGCTCCCCGACATTTTTGATGTGAATTACATCGCCGGTGAGGAAGTATTCACCAAACACTGCCTGATCAACGGTAAGCTGCGGTCCTGTGGACCGAGTATTTTTGCCGGCGAGCCCGATCGGCTTTTTCTCAATCGAGGTGACGGAAGTTGGACCGACGTCAGTCGGGACTCGGGACTGAATAGGCTGCCCGGTCGCGGACTCGGTATCGTCGCGCTTCGACTGGCCGATCAACAACAGGTATCCTTGTTCATCGCCAATGACGGCATGAGAAACTACCTGCTTGTCAATCAGATGCAGCAACCGGCCGATGTGCCTCATTGGATCGATCAAGCCGGACTCTCCGGAGTTGCTACCGACGGTCTGGGTGGTAACCAGGCTTCCATGGGGATCGCTGCCGATGATATCAACCGGGACGGACTGACGGACTTCTTTGTCACGAACTTTTATGATGAGCCAAATACGCTGTACGTGCAGGGCCCCGACCTGTTATTTGACGACGCATCACGTGCCTGCCAGCTGTATGACCCCAGTTTCAAGCTGCTCGCCTTCGGAACGCAATTCCTCGATGCCGACCTGGACGGATTCGTCGACCTGGTTCTCGCCAACGGGCACATTGACGATTTTCGGTTTCGTGGCGAACCGTGGCACATGCGGCCCCAGCTGTTTCGCAATCTCATGGGACGGCAATTTGTGGAACACCGGGCCGACCGACTGGGCCCGTTCTTCGATTCTCAAAGGCTCGGCAGAGGTCTGGCCTTAATCGACTGGAATCGCGATGGTCGTGAAGACTTTGCCTGGTCCGATATGGCCCTGCCGGCCGCCCTGGTAACCAACCGATCGGAAAACAGCGGGCATTGGCTTGCGATCCAGTTACGTGGCACGCGTTGTTCCCGCGACGCGATCGCGACCCGCGTGACGCTCGAATTCGATCGGTCGGCACCCTATCAACGTGCCTTGATCGGGGGGTCCGGTTTCGAAGCCAGTAATCAGCGGCAACTCATTTTCGGGCTCGGTGATCAGACCAGTGTTCGTTCGATGACCATCGACTGGCCGGACGGAAGTCGGCAGACCTTCGATCAACCACCCACGAACTGTCAGCTCATGGCGATCCAGGGTTGGGATCAGATACACGTCCTTCCCGGACCGTCGCTCGACGACTGACGAACGGGCGGCCCGCCGACAGCGAGCGCGCCGGTGAGCGACGCTCTATGGTCCTGGCAACTAACATCTTAGCGCTCGACGAGGACGCGGGAACGGCCGCCAGAAATGGACCATGCCCGCTCGCCGAAACGGCCCAAAATCGCTATAATCCGGGCTTGTTCCTTCGGGCTCACAATGAGTGCCCAACGTCGATCTTTTCGCGAACGGAGTCTGCGTGGTTAGCGGCCTATTCTCGATTTCCTGGCAGCCTTGTTCGGACGCCGACCCGGCGGTGGCTTGCACCGACTCTCCCGCAACACTGGGTACCGGCGTTGAGGGTACGCGCGTCCAGGAGGACTCTGCGCAGGAATTCGGGCGATATGTGGGGAGCGACGAGAACCGGTTGGTGCAGGTTGCAGCCGAGGGATTGCTGAATCGTGAAGCGTCGTTCAGTCCATTGATCCTGTACGGACCAACCGGTACAGGCAAGTCGCTGCTGGCCCAGGGCCTGGCCCAACGGTGGCGTTCCGAGCACCCGAACGACAGGTTACTCACCTTCACGGGAGCCGATTTTGCTCGCGCGTTTGCCGGGTCAATCGAGACGGCATCCCTTCACGAATTTCGCAGCCGCTGGCAGACAGCCGATTTGATGGTCATTGATGATCTCCACCAAATGTCGCGTAAGTCAGCCGCCCAGGAGGAACTGGTCACGGCTATTGACGAAATGCAGGTCACCGAGCGTTGCATTCTCGTTACGTTACCGCGTTGTCCGGCTGCCATGGTCGAACTAAAAGCTCCACTGCGCAGCCGCCTGGCCGGCGGATTGAGCGTACCCCTGTTGCCGCCCGGACAAACGGCTCGCCGACTCCTGCTCCGAGATTTTGCGGAAGATCAGGAATTGCAGCTGACCGACGGAGCGTTGGAGGCGCTGGTTGAGGGCGTGCCGGCAATTCAGCCAGCCGGATGCACCGTACCTGATATGAGGCACACGATCACGCGACTTCGTTTTCTGGTTGACGACGCGGCCGGTCCGATTGATGAGGAATTCGTGTTTGATCTGCTGCGCCGCGAGGCACAAGCTGCAACTCCGACGTTACGAGAGGTTTGCCATAGTGTCGCTAGACATTTCGCGGTTTCGATGGAGTTACTGCGAGGTTCCTCACGACGGCGGCACGTTGTGCGAGCGCGTGGAGTAGCAATGCTGTTGAGCCGCCAAATGGTCGGAGCCAGTTTAGGCACGATAGGACGCTATTTTGGCGGTCGTGACCATACCACCGTCTTGCATGCCTGTCGCAAGACGAGCCAGTTAAGTGATACCGATGTGGAAATTGCCTCCACGCTGAACCAACTGTCCGAACAACTCCGTTTGAACTTCAAGATTCACCGTACCGCGGCTGTTGCGCTGCCATCCGATTCGTAACGAATGATGCCGGTTTCAAGTCCTGACAACGATGCCGCCCGACAACGATGCC
>CAYNDU010000153.1:6189-10782 GCA_964395615.1 uncultured Pirellulaceae bacterium
GACAACGATGCCACGGCCCTTTGCGGAACACGCAGTTGTCGATCGTGGCGTAGGGAGTGGAAAACCAGTTGAAGAACGGTCGATTCTTGTCGATCATTCGCCGTCCGATTGAGTGACCGATCGGTGAAACGACAAATGCGAACAATGCGAGACACAAAGCAAACAGAACACTTTCGTTGAATCAATAAGTTATCCACGGTGCTACGAGCGTAACGATCACACCGTAAGCAGTGCCAGGTAGAGGCCTTAGATCGATCCAATCACCAGCGTTCAACACCGGGGCCGAGCTCATTACTACTGCTACTGAATAAACAAGAAGTAATAGGACATAAGTCAACGGTAAAGAAAAAGGTAGGCACTCATGAGGTTCTCTTGTGAACGGGAAAAATTCCTGACAGCGTTCCAAACTGCGGCAGCGGTCGCTCCCATACGAAGTCCCAAGTCGATACTCAGAAGCATCAAACTGCTCGTGGCCGAGCAACGAGCAACATTGCTCGCCACCGATATGGAGTGTGCGATCCGTGTCGAAGTGCCGGGCATCGAAATGGAGGTCGCCGGGAGTGTGATGTTACCCGTCGATCGCGTTGGATCGATCCTTCGAGAGAGTCGAGACGAGAAACTCCTGGTGGAAACGAACGACGAAGGGACCTGTATCCGAGGGGAGCGGAGCGAATTCAAGTTGCAGGGCGAGGATCCGGGCGAGTTTCCGCCGGTTCAGGAGTTTCACGACGAACAGTACTATGAGGTTTCGTCCAGACTGTTCCATGAACTGGTTCGTCGCACGCTGTTTGCCACCGATACGGACAGTAGCCGCTATGCCTTGGGTGGGGTGCTATTGGAGTTTGAACCGGAGAAAATCACCGCCGTCGGGACCGACGGGCGCCGGCTGGCGAAAATGGAGGGTCCGTCGACTTTGGTTGGGGAGATATCGCCGAGCGAATCAACAACCATCGTGCCGGCGAAATCGATGCAATTGATGGAGCGGTCGTTTGTCTCTGCCGAGGGCCCGCTTCGTCTGACCGTGCATGCCAACGATCTGGTCGTGCAAACTGATCAAATCACAATCGTGTCACGATTGGTTGAGGGTAGATTTCCAAAATGGAGAGATGTTTTTCCGAAGCAACGTGAAAGCCGGCAGGTGACGATTCCGGTCGGCCCGTTTCACTCGGCCGTACGGCAGGCAGCCATTGTCGTAACGGACGACAGTCGGGGAGTCGATTTCGCATTTGGCGAGGGCATGTTGGAATTGTCTGCGTCGGCGGCCGAAGTAGGAGAGGCACATGTGCGGATGCCGATTTCCACTGAGGGAGAGCCAGTGACCGTCTCATTGGATCCCCGTTATGTCAGCGACTTTCTGAAAGTTCTCGATGCAGAAAAAAACATCGTGTTTGACATTGAAAACTCCGACTCGGCTGCTCTCTTGACAACCGATGATGGATTTGGATACGTCGTAATGCCGATGGCGAAAGAACGTTAGAAACGAATGACCATGAATGAAGACGAGCGACAGGATGTTGAACGGTTGCAGCGGGAAGTGGCTCGGCGGCAGTACGTTCAACGAGCGCCACAACCGATAGCCGAGCCGCTGAGCCGGCTCTTGTCGCGACAAGGGTATGCTCAACAGGTTGGTATGGAACAGAGGGATCAAGCATGGCGCCAGGCTGTGGGTCAAACGTTGGCTGAACATACGCGTGTTGGTCGACTGCGCCGAGGTGTATTGGAAGTAATTGTTCGTAACTCGGCCGTCATGCAACAACTCGTTTTTGGCAAACGTCAATTGTTGAGTCGGTTGGCGGAAAACGCTCCGGGTCTGACCATTCGCGATTGCCGGTTCCGAGTGGGGGCCATCGAATGAGTTATCCCAAGGAAATGGTAACCGGATGCCGCCATGAAACAGTGGACGGTTGCCGTACGGACGAAGTAAGTTGCACGAGAATGGTGAAAGTTTTATGAATAGCGAACAGCCCGCGGACGATACACCGGAATTCGATACACCGCAGGGAGGCAACAAAGATTACACACCGGAGGATCTAAAACATCTGTCGGACATGGAACACGTCCGGAAGCGCCCGGCCATGTATATTGGGGACACAACCAGCCGAGGCTTGCATCATCTGGTCTATGAAGTTGTCGACAACTCGATTGATGAGGCAATGGCCGGCTTTGCCAAGAAGATTAAGGTAAAGATCAACGGCGATGGTTCGGTGACGGTTGAAGATGACGGACGGGGCATACCGATCGAGCGGCACGCTCAGCTGTCGCAGGAATTGGGCCGGGAAGTCTCGACGCTCGAAGGTGTCATGACCGTCCTGAAATTTGGTGGAAAGTTCGAAAAGGGAGCCTACCAGGCTTCGGGCGGATTGCATGGCGTCGGTGTGACGGTTGTGAATTTCTTGTCGCAGTGGTGCGAAGTCGAGGTGTTTCGGGACGGGCAGGTCTTTCAACAGGAATACGAGCGAGGGATTCCGCTGGGCCCGGTGCAACGAGTCGGCACATCGAAGAAAGTCGGAACGAAGACGACCTTTAAGCCCGACTCAACCGTATTTCAGACGACGAAATACAACTTCGACCTGCTCTACAAACGTCTTCAGGAACTCGCCTTTCTAAACAGTGGCGTCCGCATCAAATTCTATGACGAACGGATCGATGAAGGCGAGGAGTTCTGCTACGAACGAGGCATCGTGCAATATGTCGAGCATTTGAACCGAGCCAGCGATGTCCTGCACAGAGACGTGATCTTCTTCCGCACGGACATCGACGGTGTAGGGTGTGAAATCGCGATCCAGTATGCCTCGGAATTCACCGAAAACCTGCACAGCTATGTGAATAATATTCACACAATTGAAGGAGGGACGCATGTCTCCGGGTTCCGTTCGGCACTCACCCGCACCCTGAACAACTACGGCCGGAAAGAGAAGCTGTTCAAAGACCTGACTCCATCAGGGGATGATTTTCGAGAAGGGCTGACGGCAGTGATCGCCTTGCGCGTTCCCCACCCGCAGTTCGAAGGACAGACAAAGACAAAACTAGGAAACGGCGAAGTCGAAGGCATCGTTAACTCGTCATTCGGCGAGTTCCTGGCTAAATTTCTCGAAGAAAACCCGCGTATGGCCAAGACGATTGTGCGTAAGGGGATTTTGGCCGCGGAAGCCCGCGAAGCGGCTCGCAAAGCAAAGGACATTCTGCGCAAACGGAAAGACGCCCTGGGAGGAGGAGGCCTGCCCGGAAAGTTGAGGGATTGCATTAGCCGAGAGGTTGAGAAATGTGAGTTGTACCTGGTGGAAGGTGACTCGGCCGGCGGGAGTGCTGAAGGGGGCCGGCTTAAAGAATATCAGGCCGTGTTACCGCTCCGCGGAAAAATTATCAATGCCTATAAGTCGCGCGAGGATAAGGTCCTGGCCAATGAAGAAGTGCAAAGTATGATCCATGCTATCGGCAGCGGGATCGGTGGCGAACAAGATCTTAGTAAGCGTCGTTATGACAAAGTCATTATCATGACCGACGCCGATGTCGACGGCTCGCATATCCGTACACTGTTGCTCTGCTTCTTCTACCGACAGATGTACCATCTGGTCGCCGATGGGCATGTCTATGTCGCTCAACCTCCCCTCTTTCGTGTCCGTGCAAGAAAGCAGACCTACTACATTCAAACGGAAGAGGAAATGAAGACCCAACTTCTCGAAAAAGGTCTGACCGATGCCGTTTTCGAACCGGGTGACGGGCGAGAGATTCAGGGCGAGGATATGAAGAACCTCTGTTACACACTTGCGTCGATGGAAGAAGCCGTGGTTACCTTGGAGCGTCGAGGAATCAGTCTCAGAGCCCATGCGGAACGCGCCGATGTGCAGACCGAGAAACTGCCGGTATTCCACGTCTTCTTAGGAATGGATGAGTATTGGTTTAGGGGTCGAGCTGCGTTGGAGTCGTTCGTTGCCGAACAGGAAGCGGCCACCGGGCGATCGCTCAGCGTAGACGATGGGAACGGTATCGACGAGAACGAACCCGATGGTGACTCACCCGATGGCGCGTCGGATGGGACGACAGCCGACGGCGACGAAGCGGGCAACGGGGAAGCGTCCCAGTTGCACGTTACGGAACTCTACGAGGTGCGGACGATCAATTCCGGCCTGAAAGAACTGGCCGCGATGGACTTCGATGTGCAGGCGCTGATTCCCCAGGAAAGAACGGGGGTCGAAGAGCCGCGGTATGTGTTGCGTCGAGGAGACTCAACGACTCCGCTTGAAGATCTCCGAGGCCTTTTGGCCGCCGTTCGTGCGGCCGGTGAAAAAGGACTGACCGTGACACGCTTTAAGGGATTGGGCGAAATGAACCCCGAAGAGCTGCGCGAAACGACACTCGACCCGGATAATCGAACGCTGCTGCGAGTGACGATGCAGGACGCCGGCGCGGCCGATGACATGTTCCGTGTCCTTATGGGTGACAAAGTAGAACCGCGCCGCGAATTCATCGAAAAACATGCCCTCGATGTGCGAAACTTGGATGTTTGAGCCCACGATACCGTTAGCCAGGGCTGACCTATCGGACCAGCGCCGATACCGACAACGACCTTCAGCGGACGATGGTCAATCTCGA
>CAYNDU010000154.1:0-10686 GCA_964395615.1 uncultured Pirellulaceae bacterium
CGTCAAGATCGCGCTGAATAATACGTCCACCCAAAACGAGCCCGTTCCTGCGCCCAGCCCAATCGGTGCGCTCCTTTCGGTCCCGCGTCAGCCGGCAGGAAGCCAAACCGTTTCCGGTTCAACGGCGAAGCGGATTGACGGGGATTCCCCGAGCCGGCTCCTGTGCACTCGCCGCTCGAACGGGGCTGGGGACTGTCTTCAAACTCCGAGCACCGTTGGGAACAAAGCGACCGGGTGGCGTCGTGTGCGACACCATCGAATTCGCGGACCGAACGTAGGGCTCTGAGCGATCACTCGCCAATCCACCGCGAGACGAGGGGCCCGGTCGCCTGAGGTCCATTCGGGCACTGGTCTCCGGCTTCGGCGGATCGATCACTTGGGGACTCTGCCCCCGAACGGCCGGCGTGGGCGTCGTCGACTCTTCGCCCATGATCGACTCGGATTCGAGTACGGGACCGTCCGACCACTGGCCGTTTTCGCAGTCGTTGCAGGGAACGCCACACGGTGAATGGAAGCGGCGAGAAAAAAGCGGCAGGAGGGGTGGGCAACACGAGGTCCGGCCGCCCATCCGGGCCGCCACTCCGCAAGTCGGCTCAATCGGACCGCAACATCGGCTGCACGCGCACGGCAGAAGAGAACCCAGAACATGATGCACGCCGGCAGCCAGGGTCGGCAACAACGGGGGGCAACAAGAAGTTTGGGGACACGGGGCAGGCTGCCCGCACCCGCAGTCGGCACCGGCCATCCGGCCGTATTGTGCCCAAGTCGTTGAGGCAAGACAGATTAGAACCAGGCTGGCCAAAAGATGAATGCGAGCGGTTCGCATGGTCGATTCCCCCGAATAACAGATCCTGTTCTTGATTGCCGATACCCGAAAAATCAAACAGTCAACCTGGGGCCGCTGCCAATAACGGGTCGGGACGCCGGTTCCATCGGGCCAATGACCGCTGGAGTTCCAAGACGCACACCAGTGTGCGCCGTTACAACAGATCGAACCGTTGCAATCATCGAATCCAGTTGCATCGCGACGACCACTATCATTCCCCCCTTCCCCCCATGCAGCCCATATCCCCCATTCACCCGACGGGCCGGGTGTCGCAGTCCTGCCTCCCCGTCTTTAAGACGGTCGCCTTTCGTTCCCGCCGGCAGCCCCGCATTGGCGTTTCCCAGAGGTGACTTTCTGACAGGATTTCGTGTGCCATCCGTGCCGGCCGCGGGGCGGTAGCGAGGACCGCTCGAAAAGGCCAGTGGCGGTATTCTTCGTCTAGCTCAGCCCCGGCCGTCGGTACGACATTTCGCGCGCGGTCGGGGGTTGCCATTGCGTCGGTCGACGAGTTTAATCAGGAGCTTACTATTTGCTGCGGCGCCAGCGGGCAGCCGGTAGGCGGGCTGCCCGATCGTGAACCCTCGGTCGTCACGACGGCCGATGGCGCAGGAATTACTCACTCTCGGTGGGCGTGTCCCCTACGGCAGAAGGACCCACCGCACCCAACCGACACGAGGACCCCACCTGTGGAAGTGATTATCAAGTCGACGTATGAAGAGATGAGTCGAGCGGCGGCGGCGCAAGTTGTCAACGTGATGAATACGAAGCCGAACGCCGTGCTTGGGATGGCAACCGGCTCGACACCGCTTGGGCTCTATCAGGAGCTGGTCCGGCTGCACCGGGAGGAGGGGCTCGATTTTTCACAAGTCACGACATTCAACTTGGACGAGTATGTCGGTGTTGCTCCGGATCATCCGCAGAGTTACCACCACTTCATGCACGAGAATTTCTTCCAGCATGTGAATGTACCGGCGCAGAATATATATATCCCATCGGGCAACACGAACAACTATCGGGCATTTTGCGGTTGGTATGAACGGCGCATTGAGGAATGCGGCGGCATAGACGTGCAGATCTTGGGGATAGGATCTGACGGTCACGTGGCGTTCAATGAGCCGGGCAGTTCGCTCACATCGCGTACTCGCCTAAAGACCTTGGCGAAGCCGACGATCGACGACAATGCGAGGTTCTTCGAGCGTCGAGAGGACGTTCCGATCTACGCGATCACGATGGGGGTTGGGACGATCATGGAGGCGCGCAAGTTACTCCTCCTGGCCAACGGCACGAACAAGGCGTGGGCCGTCGGAGCTGCCGTCGAGGGTCCCGTAACGGGAATGGTCACGGCCAGTGCTCTGCAGATGCACCCTCGCGCGAAAGTCTTCCTGGACAACGACGCGGCCAGTGAGCTGAAGATGCGTGAGTATTACGACTGGATCGAGGACCATCGCATTGGCGCTCCGCAGAACTGACCATGAATTTAATCGATCGACTCTACGACGTGGCCCGGGAGAAGGTGCGACGAGTCGTCCTGCCTGAGGGCAGTGACCCTCGCGTGCTGCAGGCGGCCGTGCGGCTTCGTGACGAGCAGTTGGCAGACCCCGTCCTTCTCGGTCCGGCCGATCAGATACAGTCAGCGGCGCGCGAAGCCCGTCTCTCGCTCGACGGGCTCGTCTGTCACGACCCGGCGGATGATCCGTTGCTTGACGAGTTGGTGGAAGCGTACCGCGCGAGGCGCGATGTCAAAGCGGGGATTGCTCGGCGAATGGTCCGCCGCCCACTGTTCTTTGGAGGAATGCTGGTTGCGCGCGGGCGAGCCGATGCCATGGTAGCCGGAGTGGCTCATGCGACGGCCACGGTGATCCAGGCCGGCGTCCTGACGATTGGGATGGGCGAAGGCATTGAAACACCGTCGAGTTTCTTCTTGATGGTTCTGCCCGAATTCAACGGGCAGAAGAACCACCCGTTGATTTTTGCCGACTGTGCGGTCAATGTTGATCCCACCGCGGAGCAATTGGCCGACATTGCTTTGGCTTCTCGGGCCAGTGCCGGCAAGCTGCTCACTGAATCACCGCGGGTCGCCATGCTCTCGTTTGCCACGCAAGGGAGTGCGGCCCATCCCATGGTGGAGAAAGTCACGGAGGCATTGGCGCTGGTGCGGCAGCGCGATGCGAACGCGGATATCGACGGCGAGTTTCAAGCGGACGCCGCGTTGATCCCCTCGGTGGCTTCCAAGAAGATCAAACGAGAGAGCGGCGTAGCCGGGCAGGCCAACGTGCTGATCTTTCCCGATCTGAATTCGGGGAACATCAGTTACAAGCTAACTCAGTATCTTGGTGGCGCACAGGCGATCGGCCCTTTCTTGCAAGGATTTGCAAAGCCGATTAGCGACCTCTCTCGGGGCGCCAGCAGCGACGACATCGTGGCGACAACCACGGTCGTGCTCACCATGGCCTGACGACCCCGTTTTCTTGTTTCCCATCCGATCAGCCAACGGTGCCCAACAGGGACATTATGAAAATCCTCGTGGTGAATTGCGGCAGTTCGTCGATCAAGTACCAGCTCTATGAGATGCCCCATCGGACCGTACTGGCCCGAGGCGTTGCCGAGCGAATTGGCGAGGAAGACGCCTTGCTGCACATCGAGGTTGGCCCGCATCGGCAGCGGCAGGAGCGCGCGATTCCGGACCACGAAGAAGGCATGCGACTGATCCTGAAGAACCTGGTGAGCGGCGAAGAGCATCCGCTAGATGCGTTGAGTCAGATTGCCGCCGTGGGTCATCGAGTCGTTCATGGAGGCGAGTCCTTCACCGGGTCCGTGATCATCGATGAGGCCGTGTTGGCAACGATCGGACAGTGTTCCGATTTGGCCCCGTTGCATAACCCGGCCAACCTGACGGGTATCGGAGCGGCCATGCATGCGTTGCCCGACGTGCCACAAGTGGCCTGCTTCGACACGGCGTTTCACGCCACGATTCCGCCGGTTGCCTACCGTTACGCACTGCCCGAAAACGTCTATTCCGACTACGGCGTGAGGCGGTACGGCTTCCACGGCACATCGCATCGGTACGTCGCCGAACGGACAGCCGCGTTGCTCGAGCAAGATCTCGATGAAACCAGTTGCATCACCATTCATCTGGGAAATGGCTGTTCCATGTCGGCCATCCAGAACGGTCGAGTCATCGATACCTCGATGGGGCTGACGCCCCTGGAAGGTCTCGTGATGGGCACTCGGTCCGGGGATATCGATCCGGCCATTCTGTTCTACCTTCACGACAAGGGATACGACATCGAGGCACTCAATACGCTTTGTAACAAAAAGAGCGGGCTTCTCGGCGTGTCAGGCATTTCCAATGACATGAGGACGTTGTTCGAACATGCTGCCGAAGGGAATGCGAGAGCTCGACTGGCCATTGACATTTTCTGCTACCGGGTGCGCAAGTACATGGGGTCCTACCTGGCCGTCTTGGGACGTGCCGACGCGATCAGCTTCACCGGTGGTATCGGCGAGCGCTCGGTCGAGGTCCGGCGGCAGGTTTGTGAAGGGCTTGAATCGCTGGGAATCGCCTTCGATGTGGCCGCCAACGCTTCCTTGTCAGGCACCGAAGGCCGGTTTAGTGCAATGGATAGCCGAGTCAAATTGCTCGTGGTGCCGACCGACGAGGAAGTCGTGATTGCGGCCGACACGTTCGAACTCGTAAACGAAGGTGCAAACTGTGACACACTCAACTGATTATCGATCCTTGACACAGGAAGAAATCGCGCAGCTTACGGCGCAAGGGTGTCGCACTGAGGATTCCGGTTGGGAGCAGGTTCACGTCCGCGATCCGTTTGTAGCCGACCGAGTGCGCTTCGTGACCTTTGGCCGTGACGTCCGCGTCGGCCGACTGGATGGCGACGGGCCAGGCGGTGCGCCTTGCCTGGAATTCGCTCGCCTGCAGGATTGCACCGTCGGCGATCACGTGCGCATCAGCAGAATCGGCGTGAAGATCGCGGGCTATGATATTGGCGACGGAGCCTCGATCGAAGATGTCGGGCTGCTCGAAACACGCCCCGATGCTTCGTTTGGCAATGGTGTCGAAGTCGAGGTACTCAATGAAGGAGGCGGACGTGAGGTGCGCCTTTGCAATAGCCTGTCCGCTCAACTGGCCTACCTGATTTGCCTCTATCGATACCGCCCCAGACTGATCGAAAGACTTGAAGAGATGACCTGCCGGGCAGCCGACGCGGCCAGGCGCGATCGAGGCCGGATCGGTGCCGGCGCTCAGTTGAGGAGCTCAACTGAGCTCATCGATGTGCAGGTTGGGCCTGCGGCCAAGATTCACGGAGTTCGCTCTCTGGTCAATGGAACGGTTCTCAGTGAGTCCACGGCCGTAACGGAAATCGGCGCCGGTGTGATCGCGCGTGACTTTGTTATCGCCGAAGGTGCACGAGTCGACGGCGCTGCCATGCTCGACTCCTGCTATATCGGGCAAGCAACCCGAGTCGGACGGCAATTCTCGGCCGAGGGTTGCCTCTGGTTCGCTAATGGCGAGGCCTTTCACGGTGAAGCCTGCAGCCTGTTTGCCGGCCCGTACACGGTGACACACCACAAGAGCACACTCCTCATCGCCGGGCTCTTCAGCTTCTATAACGCCGGGAGCGGCACGAACCAGTCGAATCATATGTATAAGCTGGGCCCTTTGCACGAAGGTCGCCTGGAACGAGGGTCCAAGACCGGCTCGTTCAGCTACATGATGTGGCCCTGCCGTGTCGGACCGTTTTCCGTCGTGCTCGGGAAACATACGCGGGCCTTCGACACCGGCGATTTCCCATTCAGCTATATCGAAGCCGCGCCTGACGGTCGGTGCACACTCGTGCCCGGATTCAACCTGACGACGGTCGGTACGATGCGCGACGGGGCTAAATGGCCCGATCGTGATCGACGAACCGGGTCCATGAAACGAGATCAGGTCTCCTTCGCCGTGTTCAGTCCGTTCACCGTTGGTCGAATGCAAAAAGGCTCGGACATCCTGAAACAACTGCAATCCACGACGGACCGCAAAGTGCAAAGCGTTGCGATCGGCGGCGCCGAAATCAAACGGGTCTTTCTCCGCACCGGCCAGAAGTTCTACCGACGCGCCATTCAAATGTATGTCGCAGGTGTCGTCGTCGATCGACTCTGCCAATGGGGCGCCAACAAACAGGATGATGGCAACCCGTTGAGTGTCTCAAAGCAGGCCGTCCATAGCGCGGAGTGGGTCGACGCCGGCGGGCAGTTAATGCCCAGCGGCCGGATGGAAGAAGTCGTCGACGCAGTTGAATCGGGCCGTATCGAAACCATAGAACAACTTCACGCTTCGTTCATCGAAATCGCCCATCAATACCAGGATGACGAATGGGCATGGGTCGTGGCCGCCGCAAGAGACCTGTGGCAGATCGACGTGGAACAGGCGGCCCCGGAACAGTTGGAGCAGATTACTGATACCTATCGCCAATCGCGCAGCGGCTTTCTCGAAGCGGTCCTCGTCGATGCAACGAAGGAATTCGATCCGTCCAGCCAGGTCGGCTTCGGTTCCGATGGTGGTGCGACGGCCGTTGCCGAGGACTTCGCCGCCGTGAGGGGCGATTACAACTCCAATTCGTTCGTTACGCAATTGCGTCAGGAAATCGACGAGCTTGACCAACGCGTTGAATCCGCCAAGGCGGCCATCGCACGGTTGGACTCAGCCACTTCACCCAGGAACCCATAGCATGTCCAACGTCGCCCCACGTGTTCAAAACGTCGTCGCCGAAGTGCTCAAGGCGGATGCAGGCCGAGTGACGGATTCCGCGAGATTTGTGGAAGACCTCGGTGCCAGCTCCATGGAAAGCGTCGAACTGGTCGCGGCGTTTGAGGAAGAATTTGATATCGATATCGATGAGCAAACGGCCCTCGGCGTCAAAACGGTCGGCGATGCTGTCGCGTTCATTCAGAACCTGCTCGACGACTAAGACAATCCGATCATCACCGATGCCCTCCCGATGTCGGACTCGGTCAAATCGTCTCGGTGATCATCGCGAGTTCCATGATCATCGAGCGAGGAAGACGTCCGAGTTTCCAGCGTCGTCTCAGCTCGGTCAAACCTCCACCGTTCTTCGCCCCTGCCCCTCATCGCTCCTACACTCGACACCACCGGAACCTGCGCGTTTTGGATAGCTTGCATCGATTGCGCATTCTGCGACAATCGGCGTTGCGAGAACCGTTTTGGATGTACGTTTGTCCGCCCACCGATCCACCCACATTGACCGATGGGTGACCGCAAGCACGCATTTCGCTCACCGACGAATTCGATACCGGAGAACGGCCCCATGAAGGTCTTATCGCCTCGATCACTCCTATTATTGTTCTTGTTGATCATTATTAGCGTTATTGGCACCTCAAGTTGGGCGGCCGTTCCGATCCAATTGGCGTCGGCTCCGGATCTATCGCCGGACGGCGGCCAACTGGCGTTTTCCTGGCGCGGTGACATCTGGACGGTTCCGATCGGTGGCGGGACCGCTCGGCAACTGACCGCGGACCCGGCCAACGACGATCAGCCGAAGTATTCGCCCGACGGCAAGCGACTTGCGTTTATCAGTGACCGCGACGGCAGTCGGCAGGTCTATCTTATGCCCGCGGCGGGTGGCGAGCCTGAGCGACTGACGTACCACACGGAGGGTTATTCCCTGGAGGAGTGGTTTCCAGACGGGCAGACCATCTTGGTCAGCGCCACGCGAGACCATTTTTGGCGGCATGGTGAGCGGTTTTTCTCGATCAGCACCAAACCCCGTTCGGGCGAGAAGCCATTATTCGACGGGTTTGGGTCCGCCGGGCGGCTATCGCCGGACGGGAAACGGCTGTTGTTCGTCCGAGAGGGCACGCGTTGGTGGCGTAAGGGGTATGTGGGCAGCCAGGCCGGACAGGTGTGGCAATACGAGTTTGCGACCGGCAAGTTCCGTTCGATCGTCCGCGACCCACACGGTAGTCGCCATCCGCTCTGGCACCCTGATGGAAAGAGCTTTTATTACGTAAGCGGTCAGAGTGGTTCCTTCAATCTTTGGCAACGCCAGTTGGGATCTGCCAAGGAGACGCAGCTGACGGAATTCCCTGATGACTCGGTGACCATGGCCTGTATCGCGCGCAACGGGTCGGTGATCGTCTTTCGGCACCTATTTGATTTCTATTCGTTCCGACCCGGCAAGGACAAGAATCCTCAACGGCTGGTCATCAATTACAACGGTGACGTGGCCCGCGCACCGCTTATACGGCGCACCCTTAGGTCGGCCACGGATGTTTCTTTCTCCAAGGACGGCCTGGAAGTAGCATTCATCGCCGGCGGTGACGTCTGGGTCATGGATACGGAATTACGGGAACCGGTGCAGATCACGGATACGGCGGAAGAAGAGAGACAGGTGCTCTTCGCCCCCGACGGGTCGTCGATTTTGTTTGCCAGTGACAGTGGTGAACAGTGTGATATTTGGAAGGCGACTCGCGACCAGGCGGACGTCTACTGGTGGCAGAACAAGACGTTCACATTGAAGAAACTGACGAATGACCCTGAGACGGAAACTCAATTGAGTTGGAGCCCGACTGGCGAGCAAATTGCGTTCGTCAAATCAAGGGGTGATTTCTGGGTCATGCGTCCTGACGGCAAGGGCGCCCGCAGGGTCTTTGAATCCTGGAACGCCCCGAGTTACGACTGGTCGCCTGACGGAAAATGGCTGGTCTATTCACAGAGCAACAATGATTTCAATTCCGATATCTTCATCGCGCCCCTCGATGCCCGGCGAGAGCCGTTCAATTTGTCGATGCACCCGGACAACGACTACGGTCCGAGTTGGTCACCCGACGGTATGATGATCGCGTTTACCGGTCGCCACATTGGCGAAGAGACGGACATCTTCTATGTCTATCTCAAGGCCGCGAAGAGCGAGGAGGGGTCGCGGGATCGGAAGCTGGAAAAGGCCGTCGAGAAGATGAAGAAGGGCCGCAAGAAGCCGCCGGCGTCCGCGGCAAAACCGGCCCCAACCTCAAAGGCCGGGACCGAGAAGTCGGCCGCGGGCAAGAAAGAAGAACCTGCGAAGAAGAAGGACGAAGGCGAATCGAAGCAGGCCGCCGCGAAACCGGCCGCAGCGAAACCGGCTGCGCCCAAAATCAAGCCCGTGGAAATCGATTTCGAGGGATTACGGGACCGAATCCGACGCGTCTCGATTCCGAATTCCCGCGAATCGGGCCTGTTCTGGTCCCACGATTCAAAGAAGCTGGCGTTCACGGCAAGTATTAATGCCAAACCGGGAACTTACACGATTTCTCCGCCCGAGTCGACGACGCCGAAGCTGCTGAGCTCGTCGACCGGTATGGGCCCCCGATGGCTAAGTACGGGCAACCAGATCTTATGGCTCAGCAAAGGCGTGCCGGGCACGTTGTCGGGAACGACCGGGCAAAGTACGTCCTACACCTTCAGCGTCAGGCAGTCAATTGACGTAGGAACTCGTTTTGAAACGACGTTCATGCAGTGTTGGCGCGAGATGCGAGACAACTTTTATGACCACCGGCATAACAACCGAAATTGGGACGCCATCTACCGCAAGTATGCGACCATGGCCAAGCAGGCCGTTGATGGGCGGGCTCTTTCCGACGTTGTGAACATGATGCTGGGTGAGTTGAATGGTTCGCATCTCGGGTTCTATTACATGAGCCGCGGCCGCCGATCGTCGGTTCCGACTTCCACCTCCAGCACGGGCGTCTGGAGAGAAACAACGGCTCATCTGGGCCTTCGGTTCGACCCGCGGCACAAAGGCCCCGGTCTGAAGGTTCGAGACGTGATCCTCGACGGTCCTGCCGACAAGGCGAAGAGCCATATCGAGGCAGGTGAGACCGTATTGAGCATCGATGGCACGGTCGTCGACCCGGCCATGGATCTTACCGTCGTTCTGAACGGTCCACTTGATCGCGACATCACACTCAAGGTCCGAGATGCAAAGGGCAAGGAGCGCACCGTCGTGTTGCGCCCCTATACGTACGGCCAGGCACGTTCGGCGCTCTACGAAATGTGGATCCGCCACAACCAGGACCTTGTGGAAAAGGCCTCGAACGGCAAGTTAGGTTATCTGCATATTCGTGGAATGGATATGACAAGCTTCTACCGCTTCGAACAGGAACTTTACAAAGTCGGGTTCGAAAAAGACGGCCTGCTGATCGACGTCCGTGAAAACGGTGGAGGTTCAACCACGGACCGCCTGTTGACCGCTCTCACTCAGCCCGTCCATGCCATCACGGTACCCCGTGGTGGCGGAAGAGGCTATCCGCATGACCGCCAGGTCTATGCGACCTGGCACAAGCCAATTACCGTCCTGTGCAACCAGAACAGTTTCAGCAACGCTGAGATCTTCAGCCACTCGATCAAGACACTCAAACGCGGGCACGTTGTCGGCGTGACCACCTCGGGAAGTGTTATCAGTACGGGCGGAACGGGCATCATGGACACCGGCTACCTGCGTCTGCCCTTCCGCGGCTGGTTCCTGCTCAACGGCAAAGACATGGAGCTGAACGGAGCGGAACCGCACTACGTCGTCTGGCCACTCCCGGCCGAATTGCCGGCAGGCAAAGACCGTCAGTTGCAGAAAGCCATTTCGGTCCTTCAAGCAGACGTCAAGAAATGGCAGCAGCGACCGAGCCCCAAACTCGAAACGGCTTCGGAGCTTCGGGCATCCAAGTAAAGGGTCGGCCCGACCGAAAGCAGGGTCGCCCGATGGGGCGCAACAAGTCGGACGCAAGCACAGCCGGCCCACCTTTGCCGGGCGGTAAACGTTCACGGCCAAGGCCGTGAACGGTTACGTCGATCCTTACTTCCAACGCCCTCC
>CAYNDU010000155.1:0-10678 GCA_964395615.1 uncultured Pirellulaceae bacterium
TTGCATGTATCCTCCGTTGTATCCGTTCTCGGCCTTCGGCCGTGAACGGATACGCAGGACCTACCGGCCGCCCGGTACTGCCTTCTCGATCGGTCGCTCGAAGTTCCACTTCCAGGGCGTTCGACGTGTCGGTTCCGGTCCCCAGTCGAGGGCAGCCACTTGTCTTCCCACGCGTGGTTCGGTTAGGCTTGTGGCGGCGACGTCACAACGCGGCACTGCCTGGCGGTGACGATTCCAAAACACGACGTTGCCGATCGATTCTAAACTCGGACGCTCGCGAGAATCTGCGCATCATGATGCATCTTTTTGAACAGATCGAACAAGGTGTGGCAGCCATTCGAGGCGAATGGGATCGCACACCTCATGCCGGAATCATATTGGGAACGGGTCTAGGCAGCCTGGTCGAAAAGATCCAGGTCGAGGCATCGATTGACTACGAACAGATCCCTCATTTTCCAACATCAACGGTCGAGAGTCATCGCGGACGCCTGGTCTGCGGTGAACTCGCAGGACTTCCGATCATGGCCATGGAGGGCCGATTTCACATGTACGAGGGGTATGATTTGAAGCAAATCACGCTTCCCGTACGGGTCATGAAGGCGATGGGTGCGGACCTGCTGGTCGTCTCGAACGCCTGCGGTGGCATGAACCCACACTTTCGGGCCGGTGACCTGATGGTCATTGAAGATCACATCAACCTCTTGGGCGACAACCCATTAATCGGCATCAATGACGACCGACTGGGTGACCGGTTTCCGGACATGAGCGCTCCCTACGATCCGATTCTGATTGATCGGGCTCTACGTTGTGCGCGCCGCGAAGACATCGTCTGCCACCAGGGGGTCTTTGTTGCCGTCTCGGGACCGAACCTGGAGACACGGGCCGAATATCGGTTCTTGCGATCGATCGGAGCGGACGTGGTCGGAATGTCGACCGTACCGGAGGTGATCGTGGCCGTGCATTCGAAAATGCGAGTCCTTGGCCTGTCCATCGTTACGGATATGTGCCTGCCCGACGCGTTGGAAGCGGCAAACGTGACGGAGATTATTGCGACCGCGAATGAAGCGGAACCTCGGCTGACACAGTTAGTCCTGGGAACACTTGCCGAGGAAGGTGTCACGAGAAAAGGGAATTGACTTCTGGCCATGGAGCGTTCGCCGTTTCACAATTCGGCTCTGGGGCAAGACGATGCCGAGCGGGCGGCAGACGCAATTAGCAGTCAATGGCGGCCGACCCCGCGTGTCGCCATCATTCTGGGAACCGGACTTTCCCAGTTTGCCGAGAGCATGGTCTCGGAGGCGAGCATTCCGTATTCGCAAATACACGGATTCGCCACGACGACCGCCCTATCCCACCGTGGTCGGGTCGTAGGTGGACAGATGGCCGGCGTCCCGCTGATCATGTTCGACGGACGTTGTCATCTGTATGAAGGGTATTCCTTCGAGCAAGTCACCTGGCCCGTTCGCGTGGCCAGTGCTCTTGGCGCACAATACCTGATCGTATCAAACGCCAGCGGAGGCCTGAATCCTCAGTATCGCTCGGGCGACGTGATGGTCATTGACGACCACCTGAACCTGATGGGCATGCGCGGGTTTGGCGTCGGGTCATCCCTTCATTGGGATGAGTCGCCGGTCGACCGACCGGCACGTGTGGCCGCATCGCCATACGACCCTGACCTCGCGAACACGGCACGTTGCATGGCTCGAAGCGGCCACATTCCCGCCCAGCGCGGAGTCTACATCGGTGGCTTGGGCCCCTGTTACGAGACGGCGGCCGAGTACCGTTTTTTGAGGAAGATCGGCGGTGATGTCGTCGGCATGTCGACGGTTCCCGAGGTGACGGTCGCTGCCGCGTTAAGGATGCGCATTCTGGGCCTTTCGGTGGTCACCAACGTAGCGCGGCCAGACGATCCGCAGTCGGTCACCGCCTCGGACGTCGTCGATGTCGCGGCCGGCGCGGCGCGGCATGTGCGGTTCCTGGTTGAAAAAATCCTGGAGATGATACACTTATCCTCTGTTATCGAGTAAGGGCGCGGACGGTCGGTCACGACCGGCAAGCATGAGCACCTCTAGCGGCAAGAGCAAATCCATGAGCGATTCCACAGAAACGACGACCGGCGATGGACCCTGCTGGCAACCGCTCTCGTCCGTACAACGGCGAGTGATCGGTGTCTTGGTTGAAAAAGCCAAGACAACCGCGGACGCCTACCCTCTGACACTCAACGCGTTGACCACAGGCTGCAACCAGAAGTCGAATCGCGCGCCGAAGATGGAGCTCTCCACATCGGAAATCGAGGAGGCCCTGGAGCACCTGCGCGGCGTCGGGGCCGTGACCGAGATACAAGGAGGGGGACGCGTTTCGAAATACCGGCATCACATGTACACCTGGTTGGGTGTCGACAAGGTCGAGTTGGCCGTGATCGCGGAACTTCTATTGCGAGGTGAGCAGACGATCGGAGAATTGCGTGGACGGGCGGCTCGCATGGAACCCATTGCCGACGTAGCCACACTGAGACCGGTGCTCCAATCGCTGACGCAGAAGAACCTGGTCGTCGCACTCACGCCGGAGGGCCGAGGCCAGATCGTTACGCACAACCTCTATCCACCTGGCGAACTGGAGCGACGTCGCCAGAAAGCCCAACAAGCGGCTCCCTCGTCACCACCAGAACGTTCTTCGAACCGGGAGGCTGCACCGCCGCCCAGCGATGTCAACATCGGAGAGATCAAGGCAGAGCTGGCCTCACTTCGTACCGACCTTGAGCAATTGCGAGGTGATGTTCTTCGTTTGAAGCAAGAACGTCGGCCGACCGGCGACGAATGAGAAATGCTACGGCTGTTCCGTCCATTTCCAGCCCATTGGAATTTCGAGTTCACGCTCGGCGATCGCGGCCCAGGGTGTACCAGGATGTTGCTGAACGACCTTTCCCAAGAGCACTTCAGCTCGCTTGACGAGGTTGCGTAGCGAGCTGCCGGCATCGATGGTCGCCGCAGGCTCCAACACCCACCGTGTGCTGTCGGCTCGCTCGAAATTCCGACCGCGCTTCAACGCCGCCAACATCGCGTTATAACCGTCGATGCGAGCCTTCGCGGCACAGGTTCGACCGAAGGCGAGATCGAAGGCGGCCATCCATCTTGGCCGCGTGAGTTGCTCGCGGTCACCCGCTCCCTGCTTAAGGGTTTCAAAGAGACGATTGACATCGGGCGCCACGCGAGCGGCCGATTGTTGGGCCTGATCGAGCCTCCGCTTCAGCTCGGCCTCCGAACCCTTAACAAAAATCGTTGTTGGATTGCGGAGCACTTCCGTCGAACCGAGCCGCGCCGCCTGGTGGAGGGCCACTCGGGCGTTATTCGCCCGCACAAACGACTCGTAGGCTTCTTCGCCCACCTGGTCGGGACGGTAATCCCGGAGCCGACGAGAATCGAAGCGAAGCGCACCGTAGCCGGGCCATTGACGACGTTGTGCCGCGGCGATCAGGGACTCCTCACCGACTGTTCGGACAGCCAGGTAGGATCCTCCGGTCGCGTCGCACATCCACTGCAACGCGAACGGACCGAAACCCGAATCGACCAGGTCCCATTCTTCATCGACGGCAAACTGCAGGTGAATCCGTTCGCGATGACGAGACTCCGGTCCTTGCCTCACGGGCAGCCAGGTGGCAACGCCCGCGTCGCCCGCGTCGCCCACGTCTGAGCTGACCGCGTCGAGAGATTCCTTGCTTGCTGACTCGACAGATGCGTCGAGTGCCGCCATGCGGCCCAACGGAGCCGGCGTTCCGACAACATAGACGGGAATCGCATATTTGACCGGCAGGGTAATCGATTGATCGACCAGTGGCCAATCGTCCCCCGCTTCGTCGGTGACAATGACCAGCATGACCTCCACCTTTTCCTTCTGACGGACCGGCAGGTATTTCTCGAGAACCTCGTTCATGGCCGCAAACGGTACCTCACGGCCCGACTCGCCCGGGCGGAGATCATCCAGCGCCTGGCAGACTCTCGCGCTGTCGGGTGTGCGAGCAAGTCGTTCCTCGGGTCGTCCGGTAAACGTCCAGACCGAACTAGTCAGCCGCCTCCGTTTCTCAAGCGCCATCTCCTCAACCGTTTCATGATAAAAATCTCGAAGAGCGGTTTGAATGCCGCTTCCCCATTCCATGGCACTCGTCGAATCATCGATCAACCAGATAACGAACGTCGGAGAGAAATCCGCCGCGTCTTCGACGATCTGCGCGATGCGTGATACGGCATCCGGGCCGGTCAGCCCCGGCTCGTCATTCGATGATCGCTTCCGGGCCGTCCGCTTCTGACGACCGAAAGTCACTTCGGAATCACCTCGATTCGACCGAACCTCTTTGGCTGGAGCTGAGGACGTGCGGCGTGACGTGCCGGCTCGCGACTGCCCCGCAGCAGAGCCCTCTTGCTCATGCGGCCCAGCTTGTTCACGTGGCCCAGTCGACTCGCCGGAGCAACCGAGCGAGCAAATCAACACCATCAATGCCTGGGCGACACTCAATCTCGAACTCGTGTTCATGCCAGCTCCCGCGTGTAAAACAGACAACCCAACGATATGCTATGGAACGCTGGAACAGGCATCAAGAGTGACCTGCGGTCGATCCGACGTAATGCCGACAGAATCGAGGGAACAGACGCCACAAACAGTGTTCGTCGGAGGGTTTGGATAACGAGAAACGAGACTTCGCCGGCCTGGCAAGGCCCTTGCGCCCGAATCTTGCTCGGACGGTGCCGACCGAGTAGGATGCAGGGGCGACGTTTGTCCTGCAGAGAGAAACGCCTACCACATCAAAGGCCCCACATAGAGGTGAGACACCATGAAGACAGCGGTTCAGTGTTTCTCGATCATCTGTATTCTTGCGTTTTCGCCCTCGGCCTATTCCAAGGGCCCGAAATACACCGACCCGGAACACGCCGATGCCGATTTTGCATTCCAAGGGGAATATACCGGAACGATCTTGACCGATAATGGAGAACACAAGTTCGGCGTCCAGGTCATTGCCATGGGACATGGCAAGTTCCACGCCGTGGCTTATGCGGGCGGTCTACCGGGTGCAGGCTGGGACGGATCGAAGAAGGTAGAATCCGATGGCTCGGCGGGTGACGGACTGGTCACTTTTTCGACGGACCATGCAACGGCAACCATCAAAGGAGACACCCTGACGATCGTCGCTGAAGATGGTCGGGAGTTGGGAAGTTTCAAGCGAGTGTTGCGCAAGAGCCCGACGTTGGGAAAGAAGGCTCCCAAGGGGGCCACCCTGTTATTCGACGGGTCGACGGTCGAACATTGGGAAGGAGGCAGGAAGGATGATCAGAACCGATTAATGGCCGGCACGACCAGCAAGGATCTGTTCGGCGACCACTCGGTCCACATCGAATTCCTGCTCCCGTATCAACCGGAAGACCGTGGCCAGGGACGGGGTAACAGCGGCATTTACCTGCAGGGCCGTTACGAAGTTCAGATGCTCGATTCCTTTGGGCTTGAAGGAAAATCAAACGAATGCGGCGGGATCTACACCGTCCGGGATCCGGATATCAACATGTGCTTTCCGCCGTTGACGTGGCAGACGTATGATATCGACTTTACGGCCGCGCGGTACGATTCGAAAGGAACGCTTACGTCGCCTCCCCGCATGACGGTGCGGCACAACGGACAGGTTGTCCACGACAATGTGGCGCTGCCCAACGACAAGCCGACACGTGCTGCGCCTAGGAAGGCGGGTGCCGACGCGGGGCCCATTTTCTTGCAGGACCACGGCTGCCCGGTAAAATACCGCAACGTCTGGGTGGCGACGCCGGAAACGCAAGACGAAAGATAGACGTAGAGACCAACGGGCCGTTGGTTCGAGTCACTCCACGGTGCAACTCTCTATCGGAGTGGTCATGGTTATTTCGGTCGAGTTTTTCGGAATCCCACGGTGCCGAGCGGGGGTGGCATCAACGACGGTGTCGATCGGTGCGCCGCTCGGTGCGCCCCTCGATGGGCCGATGACACTGGCCGTTCTGCTGAATCACCTCAGCCGGCGATTCCCGGAATTCGGTGAGCAGTGTGTCGATAATGGTCGTCTGAAACCGGGGTACATCGTCAATTTCAATGGACGGGAATTCGTGGTGCAACCCGAAACGGTGATCCCCAGTAACGCCTCCGTGTTGGTGATGTCCAGCGATGCTGGCGGCTAGGCCCGACCCGGCTCCATGAAGATACAACGAACCGCTGATTCACAATCGGTCGACGCCGGCCCCGGTGGGTATCACGGCCTCTATCTGCACGTCGATCTTGACAACCGGGTCGCCCGACAGGTCGCCTTCCCGGCGCAGATCCTGCGCCGTTTTCTTGGCGGCAGCGGATTGGGCACCTGGTTACTGCTGGAAACCGGACATCCCGATCGAGACGCGCTGGCTCCCGAGGCGTCGCTGGTCTTCTCTTTCAGTCCACTGGTCGGCAGCCCCCTGACCACGTCGGCAAAATTCGCGATCGTTGCCAAGAGCCCACTTACCAATCGACTGAACGACTCTTTGGTCAGCAGCCGCTTTGCCATTTCCGGAAAGCAGTCGGGATGTGACGCGGTGGTGATTACTGGTCGAGCCGCCGAGCGATCGGTTCTGCTGATCGACGATCGAACCATACAACTGGTTTCAGCCGGCGATATATGGGGCAAGCACTGCCAACCGGCCGAGCAAGAACTCCGCCGCCGACACGGCGCCGATTACCAGGCCGCGGTCATTGGACCGGCAGGCGAAAACCTGGTGCGCTACGCGACCATTTCTCATTCTGGCCGACATGCCGGGCGAGGTGGCCATGGGGCCGTCATGGGCTCGAAGAACCTCAAGGCCGTGATGATGAAAGGGGCACAACGTTGCCGGTGGGAGAATCCCGATCAACTCCATCGCTTGGCGCGCGAGCTCTCCGAAAAATCGATGGGGCCCGCCACGGCCAAATATCGGGAACTCGGCACAATCGCCAACCTGTCGACGTTTAATCGTCTGCACATTCTGCCAACCCGCAACTTTCAACAGGCCAGTTTTGACAACGCCGATCACCTGTCCTCCGAGCATCTGTCCCAAACTCACGACAAGTCTCAGGCGTCCTGTGCCGCGTGCGGGATTGGGTGCGAACAGTTGTTTTCCGTGCCCGGAATAGGGGGAGAACCAGGCGGTAAGGTACGAGTTGAGTACGAAAACATCTTTGCCCTGGGATCTTTGTGCGGCGTGAAGGACGCAGACCGCGTGCTGCAAGCATCGCGACTCTGCGATCAACTGGGAATCGATACGATCAGCGCCGGCGGTACGATTGCATTCGCCATGGAATGCGTTGAACGGGGAATGTGGGACGTCCCATGGTTGAGATTCGGGTCGGGCGATGCTGTGCTCAAGGCGCTTCATCTGATCGCTCGACGTGAACACATTGGCAAGCGACTGGCCGAGGGCAGCCGTCGGCTGGCCGAATGGCTGGGACAGGGATCGGCTGAATTCGCTTCACACGTCAAGGGCCTGGAACTGCCCGGTTATGAGCCCCGTTCCATGCAAACGTTGGCGTTGGGAATGACGGTCAATGCGCGGGGAGCCGACCACAATCGGAGTGGTGCCGCCGATGTCGACTTTTCGCCAGACGTCGATCGCCGGCAACTCGTTCCGGCCGTTGCGAGCCAGGCCGTCCACGCTGAGGACCAGGCGGCGCTGATGGATTCGTTGATCCTCTGCAAATTCCTCCGACGAGCGCTGAGTGATTTCCCTGCCGAAGCTGCCGAGATGATCCGACTGGTCACCGGTTGGAATGTAAGTCCAAAGGAACTGCTGGGGGCGGCCAAACGCATCATTACGGCCAAGAAAGTCTTCAATGTTCGGGCCGGCTGGCAACCGATCGAGGACCGCCTGCCCGACCGTTTCTTGCGGGAGGCACTGCCGGACGATCCGGAGGCCCGGCTGTCCGCCGATCAATTACACGCCGCTGTCCAGCGATATAATCAACTGCGAGGCTGGTCGGCCGATGGCCGGGTGCCGCTCGAGCAAGTAGCAGAACTCGGCCTGTCCGAATCACGCCGGACTCGGCAGGCGCTGGAACCACTAGCGAAATCGCACGGCGTCGACGACAATTGAGTTTTCAAGGTCGAGTGTGGCAGATATTCCTCCAGACAGGTCGAAGTCCCGATATGGCAGAATCGTTTATTCTCATTCCAGGTCGAACCAGCCGTCAGGGGAGTGGAATCAGCGAGGGGAAGTTCGGTAGCAATTACCAGGAGGAAACGAAACTCCTGCAAATCGCTCCGGCCGATATGCGACAACTCCAACTGGAGAATGGCGATCGAGTGCGCATCGCCAGCGAGCATGGTGAGGTTGAAACGACAGTGAAGGCGGCCAAGGGTGACGAGCTGCCGCCCGGCCTCCTGTTCATTGCGTATGGTGATCTCTCCAGCCGGTTGATGGGCGGCGATACGCACGGCTCCGGCATGCCGACCAGCAAGGGACTCGATGTCACACTGGAGGTGGTCGAACGTTCGGGCCAAGAGCGAAAAGAGGCAGAATGAACGAGAGCCAATTAAAGGTGGTTTCCGACGCAACCTGCACGTTTTGCGGATGCGTCTGTGACGATATCGAACTGCATGTCGATGGTCATTCGATTACGAAGGCTCGTCGAGCGTGCGTGCTGGGCACGTCCTGGTTCCTGAATCACGGCATCGACGATCGGCCGTCCTGCCTCGTCGACGGCCGGCCGGCCAGCGTGGAACAGGGAATAGACCGTGCCGCTCGCATCCTGCACGGCGCTCGGTATCCATTGATCTACGGACTGAGCGACACGACAAGCGAGTCGCAGCGCGTGGCCGTCTCGATCGCCGACTGGATCGGTAGTTCGATCGACACGACATCCAGCGTTTGCCACGGTCCAACCGGCATGGCACTGCAGGGAGTGGGTGAGGTGACCTGCTCGTTAGGCGAGGTCCGCAACCGTGGCGACATGATCATTTTCTGGGGCTCGAATCCGGCCGAGAGTCACCCACGCCACTTCACTCGATACAGCCTGATGCCAAAGGGCATGTTTATTCCCAACGGCAGGAAAGACCGCACCTGCGTCGTCGTCGACGTTCGCAAAACCAAGTCGGCCAGGGCGGCCGATATCTTCATCCAGGTCAAACCACGAAAGGACTTCGAGGCCCTCTGGACCCTTCGAGCCTTGGCTCAGGGTCAGGAACTGGATGGGGAACTCGTCGAGCGGGAGACGGGCCAGTCGCTCGATGTGTGGCAAGACCTCATGGATAAGATGAAAGCCGCAAAGTTCGGTGCCATCTTTTTCGGTATGGGCTTGACCATGACACGAGGGAAACATGCCAACGCCGAAGCCCTACTCGCGCTGACACGAGATATGAACCGTTATACGCGGTTCGTCTGTAAGCCGAATCGCGGACATGGTAATGTGACCGGCGCCGATAATGTCGTTGCCTGGCGCACGGGGTACCCGTTTGGTGTCAACCTGGCTCGTGGCTACCCGCGATTTAATCCGGGTGAGTACACGGCGACCGATGTTCTGGCTCGCCGGGAAGCCGATGCGGCGATGATTCTGGCCAGCGACCCGATGGCCAACTTCTCTGAACCGGCTCGCAAACATCTCAAGAGCATTCCCTATATCGCCCTCGATCCCAAGGAGACGCCCACGACCCGGCACGCGGCCGTCTCCTTCAACGTTGCCACCTACGGCATCAACGTGCCAGGTACCGTCTACCGTATGGATGATGTACCGATCCCCTTGCGACCCGCTTTCGATTCGCCGCATCCGAGCGATCTAGACGTGCTGAACGGCATCGAACGACGCATCCGACAACTCCAAGATGCCCCGCCGACTCGGATCCCACCGGGTACAGCACCCGCCGACTGATCGTCCCGTCTGAAGACGCATCAAGTGCCGGCCACGTGGAGAAATTCGCCGTACCGGGGCCGCCGAGCGAATCGACGGGCCTCCCAACGGATCGCATGGGATATCCCTGAGGAATGACGCCTACCACGGATAAAAGGCGGGGACCGGCATTGTCGCGTCTTTTTCGGATGGGGCGTCCGGGTCGGTCACGCGTTGGAGCTCTCTGTATTCAGTTCGCTCTCGGTCGAGGCAGGCGGCCCGAACTCACGCCGATGCATTGAAAATGGCGAATGCAAATGATCATTTACGACCTCCACGATCTGGACATTTCCCCCGGTCGGCTACGATACAATTTGGAGACACTCGATTCGAGCAGCGAGAAGAAAGCTGATAAGGAATCTTACGAGAAAAACAGCCACTGCGAGCCGGAAGCCGACCCATGGACAGTCGAACGCGCGTAGAGAACGTATTATCGAGGCGGCCTGTGGACAGGCTCCCGATTCAGGACGCCTTCTGGGAGGACACGCTCGCGAGTTGGCGCAACCAAGGCCTTGGCGTAAAGGACCCATGTGATGTTTTCGAGATGGACTTCGATGCGATGTACCTCGACTTGTCCGGAAGGACGGGGCAGAAACTACTGTCCGAGGACAGTCGATACATCACGGTTCAAGACCGCGCCGGATACGTTGTCCGAAAATTCGTCGGATTATCCCGAAGTATGGACTTCTTGGATCATATGACGAAGGATAAGGAGACGTGGAAAGAACTGCGGGGTGCAGGAACGGGCTCGCGTAGCGGTTGGGCTGAGCAAGGTGTTCACTGG
>CAYNDU010000156.1:0-10673 GCA_964395615.1 uncultured Pirellulaceae bacterium
CCGCTCGGATCCGAACGGGCATGACTCCGATACTCACCGCGATGATCATTGTGGGAATCGTCAGCCTGCCGGGCATGATGACCGGTCAGCTGCTGGCCGGTGCAGACCCAATGCAGGCGGTCAAATACCAGATCGTCATCATGTTTCTGATCGCCTCGGCCGTGGCACTCGCCACCGTCGGTGTGATCACGATGAGCATCCACCGTCTTTTCAGCAAACACCACCAATTCCTCATCGACCGACTCGGCTCCTTACGATAGGGGCCTCAGACCGACGCATGGCTACTGTCGAGCAGCTCATTGAATTGCCGGTTGGCAACCGACAGCATGGCCAAATCGACATTGTCGACAAGACGCAAGTCATCCATCAGCGCGACAACGGAACGAAATCTTTCGCCGTGCGCCTCGCCACATCTCGCGACAATGGTATCGGGTTCGTCACGTGCCTGGCCGGCCTGCAGCAAAGTGCCGGCCATGCGATATTGATGAAAATACAGATCGGCGACAGCCGAAGTGATCGCCAGGTTTTCCCAGTGACTGTTAACCGGCAGGTTTCCGGCTTGCCGGCGGAGCCAGTCAAGGCCCAGTCGGTCGCCGATCCCGAAGTAAACGCTTCCAGCTCGAAACACGTCGGTCCCGACTTCGCCGGCGATTCGTACGATATCGCACGCGGGAACAAGGGTCCTCAATTGGGCGACCTTTACGGCCAGAGGTTCCGGTACGCCTTCGGTCGTGAACCGAGCCGTTCTCCGTTGTACGAACTGTCGATCAGAATCGGTGAGGAGGTCGTCGAGGGAATCGGAAACTTGCTGGACGCCGCACGCATAGGCCTCGATCAACCGTCCGACCTCAAGCGGCTGTCCCCCATGATTCAGGAACCAGGTCGTCGCACGTTCGATCAGGCGGCCGACTTCGTAGTGCATCGAAGCCTGAGTCTCGGCGGAGACGACACCGTCGAGTGCGTCAATCTGTCGCGACAGTTCGCGCAAAGAGAAGATCTGGCGGCTGATCACGAATCCTCGGGCCACATCACAGAACTGCTTGCCGGTCTTTTCCTTCACTTCGTGGGCAAACGTTATTCCTGCGCGATTGATCATGGAATTCGTTGTCATTGTTGCGACGATTTCCCGACGCAGCTGATGCTGTTCAATCTGATCGGCAAGAGTCTCCCGTAACGGAGCCGGAAAATAACGCAGCAATTCGGTACTCATATGCGATTCGTCAGGAAAATGCGATTCCAGCAGTTCGTTGTAGAGAGCGATTTTGGCGTAGGCCATCAGGGTGCAGAGTTCGGGACGTGCCAATCCTATTCGATCACGCTTGCGATCGGCCAGCGTTTCGTCGTCTGGAAGGCACTCCAGGCCCCGGTCCAACTGGCCGTCCCGCTCGAGCCATCGCATATAGCTGACGAGTCGATCGGTCAGACGCTGTTCGATGAATTGCGTCACCGAAAGGGTACCGGTCTGCAGGTAATTGTCGCGCAGCACCAGTTCGGCCACTTCATCCGTCATTTGAATGAGCAGCCGGTCACGTTTGCGGCGAGTCAATTCGCCCGCTCGTTCGACACTTCGCAACAGAATCTTGATGTTGACTTCATGGTCTGAACAATCGACACCCGCCGAATTATCGACGGCATCCGTATTGAGACGTCCCCCCTTGAGCGCGAATGCCACACGGCCAAGTTGCGTAACTCCCAGATTCGCGCCCTCACCGATTACGCGCGCCTTCACCTGGTCTGCGTCGACGCGAACGGTGTCATTCGACCGATCGCCGACGTCCGAATTCGATTCGTGCGAGGACTTGATGTAGGTACCAATGCCTCCAAACCACAACAAGTCGGTCGAGGCCTGCAGCATCGCTCGAATCAGTTCGTTAGGAGTTACCTTGACGCGTCGCAACCCGAATCGCTTCTTTGCCGCAGCCGACAGGCTGATCGATTTTGCCGACCGATCGTAGACGCCCCCGCCCGCCGATAACACGTCCGGATCGTAGTCGGACCAACTCGACCTCGTCAGATTGAATAGTCGTTCGCGTTCAGCGAAGCTCTTCTCACAATCAGGATCGGGATCGACGAAGATGTGCAGGTGATTGAAAGCACCGATCAGCTTCGTATGCGGGCTGAGCAACATCCCGTTCCCGAAAACATCGCCCGACATATCCCCAACGCCGATCACGGTAAAATCACTCTGCTGGATATCCAAATCAAGCTCGCGAAAATGCCGTTTCACAGACTCCCATGCGCCGCGTGCGGTGATTCCCATCTTCTTGTGGTCGTAGCCGGCCGACCCACCTGAGGCAAATGCATCGCCCAGCCAAAAGTCGTATTCCTCGGCGATTTCGTTGGCGATGTCCGAAAACGAGGCAGTTCCCTTGTCGGCAGCCACGACCAGGTAAGGATCGTCGTCATCGTAACAGAGGACGCCGGTCGGTTTCTGAATGACGCCGTCGACAAGGTTGTCCGTCAGGTCGAGCAGACCTCTCATAAGCGCCTGGTAACACCGGATACCTTCCTGAACCAAGTCCTCACGCCGACCGCCGACCGGCGGCCGCTTGACAACGAACCCACCCTTGGACCCGACAGGCACGATGACGGCATTTTTTACCTGTTGTGCCTTGACCAGGCCAAGGACTTCGGTACGAAAATCTTCCCTCCGGTCGGACCAACGAATTCCACCTCGAGCAACCTTGCCGAATCGCAAGTGAACTCCTTCCATAAACGGACTGTAGACGAACACCTCGACGAGCGGTCTCGGGGAGGGCAATACCTGCAATTGACGACTGTCGAGTTTAAACGACAAATACGCTTTGCCGTGTCCGTCCTCGTTGAGCTGGTAGAAGTTGGTCCGCAGTGTGGCGCGGACACAACTCGCGAATGCCGAGAGGATTCGATCCTGGTCGAGGCTGACCACGTCGTCCAACGATTCTTTGATCGCACGCCATGTATTGTCCACCTCGGCATCGCGGTTTTCGGATTCATTCGACGGATCGAACCGGGCCGTGAAAAGCTCCACAATCAACTTCGTGAGCTTGGGATTGACCGCCAGCGTATCCTGCATGTACGTTTCGCTGAACGGGATTTGTGCTTGTCTCAGGAACCTCGCGTACGCTCGAATGAGTGTCACTTCCTCACAACTGAGCTCGGCACTGATCACAAGCCGGTTATAGCCGTCGTTTTCCATCTGGCCCGTCCAGATTCGGCCGACAGCCTCCCGGAGGTTCTGCCGGATCGCTTTCAGATCGATCGCCGTTCCATCGCGATGTGCGAGTCCGAAATCATGGATCCAGACGGGCACATCACCGACGGGTCGAATCGAAAAGGGACGTTCCTCGATCGCCCGCAAGCCGAAATGATCGAGGATCGGCATTGCATCGGAAAGTGGCACGGGAAGTTCGAGATTATACGCCCTGAAGCGCATCTCGTGCGGCGCCTGTCCTTCCTCCTGGTAGAGATAAATGGCCGGCCGCCGGTGCTGCAAAACCTGTTCAACCTGCTTCACGTCAATCACGGCCCACCCCGGATCGAAGGTGTCCTGATAGGCGGCGCCGAAAGCCGATTCGTACCGGTCGAGCAACGCGCCGGCTGCCGCTTCTCCTCTGGCGGTCGTCAAGGCATCACGGAACTTGTCGCTCCATGAGCGAACCGCTTCCGCGACTCGACGCTCCAGTTCGACCTGGTCAAACTCGGGCACGGCACCAGGGGTCGTGCCGATCACGAAGTGGATTCTGGCCAACACCGAGTTATCGTCGAGCCGAGTTTCGTAGGATCGGCATTGACCGTCCAGAGCCTGCTCCAGAATAGTCTGGATCCGTAATCGGAGTCTCGTGTTGTGCCGGTCGGCAGGCAAGAACACGAAACATGACACAAAACGATCGAACGGATCGCGCCAGGCGAACAACTTGGTACGGTGACGCTCCTGAAGATTGAGCATGCCGCCGCAGAGTTCGAGCAACGTGTCGTCGTCGATTTGAAACAGATCGTCGCGAGGGAATATCTCGAGAATGTGAAGCAGCGCTTTGCCGTCATGACCGCTCGGATCGGGGCCCGCCTTCGTCATGATATGGCGAAGTTTCTTGCGCAATAAGGGAATGAATTGCGGACTGCGATTGTATGCGGCCGAAGTAAACAGGCCCAAGAACAGCTTCTGGCCGACCACCCCTCGACGCCGATCGAATTGTTTCACGCCAATCATGTCCAGGAAGGCGTTTCGATGAACGGTCGACCGTTGCGGTGCCTTCCCGATCAAGAGAAGTCTCGGTTGTTTGACAAATGCGTGCACGTCTGCCGGCAATGTGCCGTGATCGGAAACCACGTCCAAGACGCGGCGATCATTGCCGCGCAGCAGACCGAGCCCGGATTCAGACACTATCTCAGGTCGGATAAGGTCTTTCCGTCGGGCAAACCGGTACTCGCGGTAGCCGAGAAACGTGAAATGCCCCTCATCCAGCCACCGTAGAAACTGGATGCTCTCTTCCAGCTCATCGGTCGGCAATGGAGGCGGTAACGCGTCGAGTTCGGCCAACACCTGGGCCACGCGCGACCGCATCAGCGGCCAATCTCCCACCGCGGCCCTCACATCCAACAAGGCCCGTTCCAGATTCGAAACAAGCTCAGCACATTGCTCTTCATTCGAAAGTCGCCCGATCTGTACGTGCATGAACGACTCGCCGATCGCCTGAGATTCATCCTGGCTATCGCGACTCAATAACCGACCAACTCGCCCCTGCCTGGTCCTCCGAATGCGCATCACGGGATGGATCACCAGTTCGATCGTGTGTCCCTGACGAGCCAACTCGTTGACCACCGAATCAACCAGAAACGGCATGTCGTCATTTACGATCTCAATAACCGTATTGGGGGTCGTCCATCCCTCGGTCTCGCGCTCGGGATGAAAGGCTCGGATCTTGATCCGATCCGGTAAGCGAACGGAACCGAACGTCCAGAAGCCAACGGCCGCACCTGCCAGATCGCTTGAGTCGGCGGCCAGCAAATCCGATTCGGGCACACGTTCGTAGAATTGTCGTGTGAATTCGGAGACGCCCTTTGACCGTTTCGGGTCAACCCGTTTGCGAACCAAGGCCACGACGCGATTGAGAATCTGCTTGTGCGCGGGCGACGAGATACCGAACATGGGATACTCCTCCTGCAAACCCCGATGTGGATCTGCAAACCCTACCGCGCCAACGCCGTAACGCAATGCCCGAGCACGTATTTTTGCCACTGGGATTAAGGAGACTTTAGTCCGGCTCGCCTTCTCGATACAATCTTTCAGACGCCCCCGAGGGGCTGCGCCTTCGGAGGGAAACTTCATCAGGGTCATACGCGACATGGGCGGGGTCTCTTGGGGAGCCGCAGGAATCTGGATTCTCGTGACCATGGTTCAACCCCTTTCCTTTGCCGTTTATTACCTCGTAATGTCGACTTCGGCCAGCAGGAACGCTCTCTCGGGCACGGTCACTGGCGGTCAGGGGCTCGTAATGATCATCGGGAGCGGCGTCTGTCCCCTGGTCTCCGCAACGGCACTCCTGGTATTGGCACCCCGCATCAGCCGCTGGGTCTGCCGAGACGTGACGACGGGCACGAAGGCCGTATTCGACGGCATCGGACCGGGAGACGCATATCGAATTGCCTGCCTGGTGATGGGTCTGGTCGCGCTGATTCGTTCGATTTCTCCGTTGACCGCGGCCTTGGTCACCATTCTGCGAGCCTCAAGCGGTGTCCCGTCCAACGCGATAACCTCGCTGTTGACAGGCGTCGTTCTGGCTGCGGTCTCACTCGTTCTGATACTGGGTGCCCGCGGAATGGGTCAGTTTCTTGGACGAATAGGCTACGACCACGACCGCGTCGCCGATCAGAATTTCTCGTTACGGGCCTGGTTCATACTGATCGCGCTGCTGGCCGTCGTATTGATGGTCGCCAGGCGATTGACCCGTTAGCCGCATGAGGAGAAGCGTCCATGGAGAGAATTCGGCCAAGAATTGGGGCGACGGTTCCGCCACCGGATCACGGAGCGATCGGGAGTAGGGCACGAATTGGTTTTGAAGCCGGTGCGTCCGAGCCGGATCGATCAGGTTGTCATCACCGAGGACATCGAGCAGGGAGAACGCGTGCGGGAATTCACGCTCGAGGGCCAGGTGACCGGCGGCGAATGGAAGCCGCTGACGCAGGGTCGATCGATCGGGCACAAACGGATCGAACGGTTTCCCCGGCGCGAATTCGCCCAGTTGCGGCTACGCGTGCAGCGATCGGACGGCGTGCCGCAGATCCTCTCGTTCGCCGCCTACGATTCGGATCGGTCCTGACAAACGACCGGTCGGCACAGGGTATCGACGAGCGTGTCGCGACGGGTCGCATCCTGATAGAGTTGGCCTTCGATGGGCGGGCCGATCACGATTCCAAGGTCATGGCGCGCCGGTCCGCGCAAACCATCCATTGGGGCTCCGAATGCCAATCGCCTTCCTGATGGACACGAGGCTGGCCGCTTGGTAGACTGCCCGTTTTCGATCGATGCCGCCGATAGAGCGGTCCTTGACGGCAAAGGGAAAGAGCATGGGCTTACTCGATTACGGCGTATTTCTCATCTTCGTGATTTCGGTCATCGCGATCGGATTGTGGCGGGGCAAGGAGAAGAAATCGCCGGACGGCCAGGACGCCCAGGATTACTTCCTGGCGGGACGGGGTCTGACCTGGTGGCTGATCGGTTTCTCGCTGATCGCCGCCAACATCTCGACTGAGCAATTCGTCGGGATGAGTGGTGAGGCGGCCAACTGGTTGGGAATGGCGATTGCCAGCTACGAGTGGATGGCGGCCGTAACTCTGGTCGTGGTGGCCTTTGTATTTCTTCCCAAGTTCTTGCGCAGTGGGATCTACACAATTCCCGAGTTTCTGGAGTATCGATACAACTGGTTGGCCCGCGTCTTGATGGCCGTTTGCACACTGATCATTCTGGTCGGAGTGCCGACCGCATCGGTTATCTACTCCGGTGCCAAGGTCATCACCGGCAATTTCCAGGGTCAGACGCTCTGGGGCTATGATCTGGGGAACATCACGGTCGGATGCTGGATCATCGGGACGCTGGCCGCGGTCTACGTGTTTTCCGGCGGCCTCAAGGCCTGTGCCAAGGCTGATCTATTGCAGGGATCGGCTCTGATACTTGGCGGTATCGTGCTTGCCCTGTTCGCCTTCCAGTTTCTATCGAGGGCCAAGCCGGAAGAGCTGATTCGAACGGCCCGCAATCAGGACGTCACGGTGGAGCAGTTGGCTGACGCCGGCCCCATTCAACGTTTCTGGGACCTGAATAAGGGTCCGTTACCGGACGGCAAGGTCCACATGGTACGCGACAACGACGATCCGAAGATACCGTGGAGCGCGTTATTGATCGGGCTCTGGATCCCGAATTTCTTTTACTGGGGGCTCAACCAATACATTACTCAACGGACATTGGGGTCCAAATCGTTGGCCGAGGGACAGAAAGGGGTCGTCTTTGCGGCGGCGTTGAAGTTGATCATTCCATTCATTGTGGTCATTCCCGGGATCCTCGCCTTCAATCTGTTCAATTCCGACCTGGCGGACGACGCGGTCAATCGCAATGCACGCGTCATGTCAAAGTCCTCACCCGACCTGTATCGAAGCCTTTCGGATCAAGTGAAGCCAAAGGACATTCCGAGGAACGAGGGTGTGTTGGCGGAAATCGAGGAGAACCTGGCGGATCATGCGGCGGCGGTTACGGCCGCGGACGATGCCGGGCCACCAATCTACAAGTTCGATGAGCTCTTCGCTGAGATGCATCCCGAAGATGCGCGAGCGGTCCTGGATTACAATCGCCGCACGGTGCCCGAGGGCGTGGTACTCGAACCGCCCCCGAGTGATCGTGCGAGTGCCGAGGAGTTGGCGGCGTTCAGCGAGAAGATGACCGGCACGGCCGCCGAGGCTGAAGCGGTGGAGATTTCGGTCGAGACGCTCGTCGCCCACGACTACGACAACGCGTTCCCAACGCTGATTCGCAATTTATTGCCCGTTGGCCTGGGCATTAAGGGATTCGTTCTGGCGGCCCTTTTTGGAGCCGTCGTCAGCTCACTTGCCTCGATGCTGAATTCAGCCTCTACGATCGCGACGATGGACTTGTATTTCCGTGTACGCAAGAACGCCAGTCAGCGAGAGTTGGTCACTGTGGGCCGGGTATGGGTCATCGTGTTTGTGCTGATCGCGATGTGCATTGCACCGTTCCTCGGATCACCGCGGTTCGGCGGGATCTTCAATTTCATTCAGGAATTCCAGGGCTTTATCTCGCCCGGAATTCTTGCGATCTTTCTCTTCGGGCTGCTGGTGCATCGCGCCCCGCGGATCGTCGGTGTCGTCGGATTACTGTTGAATCCGGCCCTTTACGGGATCTTGAAATACGCGGTGCCGGATCTGTCGTTTCTCAATCGGATGGCGATCTGCTTCTTCGTAGTGATGGCCGTGTTAACACTGATAACGGTGCTCCGGCCGCTCGAGAAGCCGGTCGTACTTCCAGAGAACAAATCGATGAACCTGGACGGTTCGAAGGGCGCTAAGGTGTTTGGTTTGCTGGTAGTGATCTTGACGGCCGCACTATACGTGATCTTTTGGTAACCGGTTCCGAGGCGAGCGTTTCTGCCTGCTCTGCCTCAGAATGCCATGCTGCAACACGGAATTGTGTTTCGCCGTCAATATCGATCCGCAACGTATTTCCATCTGAAGCAGCCGGGTGGGAATATCGCCGGATCAGGCCGCCCGCGAAACGCAATGCGTCGTCATTCGGCGGGCCGACCAGCAGTGCGGTGGGACCTCGAAAATCGTCGGGGCTCAAAAGGGCCGTGCTGCGAGCATCCGGCTGTCGATGCAGCATTGCCAATTGGTCGTTTTCGGTCTCGCGACGGCCAACAATGACCTTGTGTTGCCGACCGAAGCGGTAGTGACGTCCATACGTCAACAGTTCAAAATCCCAGGCGCTTGATGGATCGGGCTGTTCGATGAGGTCAAACACTTTGCGTGAGAACTGGACTTCGGTCAGGGCGCAACCGGTGGACGGACCGGGAATGTCGGTCAGTTGCAGTTCCTTGGCCAAGGCAATCAGTTTCTTCCGACCACGGCCGACGAAGGCGTGAAGTTTCTCCCGGTCGACCCATCCGAGCCGCTCGGGTTTCGTCGGAGGCAACCTCCTTGCAGAGAGAGGTCGAAGCAAGAGGTCATCGAGACCGCTTTGGCGAGCGATAATATCCAGATCTCGACGCTTCTGGCTCATCGGTCGCTGCCCGACCACTTCGCCACTAATCACAAACTGGGCGTCAACCTGTCGCATAAACTCCGCCGCTCGACGAAACATGTAGATACGGCAATCAACGCACGGATTCGCACCGCGGCCGTAGCCAAAGGACGGTGATCGAATCACGTCGAGATAATCATCGCGCGGAGGCAGAACGGTTAACGGCACATTCAGTTGACGAGCCGTTTTGGCCGAGACATCTTGACAGCAAGTAAAGGTCGTCTTGAAATTCAGAGCCTCCACTTCGATGTCCTGTTGCTGCATCAAGCGAATGGCCAACTGGCTGTCCAGGCCTCCGGAAAGCAGAGCAACACAACGCATGCTGAGCACACCCCGAGAATCGCGCGACGGGATCAGTCGCTAGGAAAGGGGGGAAGTTCGTCGTTCAATTCCGATAACGCATTGCTGGCGGCCCGTTGTTCCGCCTCCTTTTTGTTGCGTCCCCAGGCACCTTGATAACGACGACCGCCTACCTGGGCGGCCACCTTGAAGCACTTTGCGTGATCCGGCCCCTTCTCGTCGAGCAGCTGGTAGACGGGCGTGCTGCTGAATTCACGCTGAGCGAGCTGCTGCAGCATCGATTTGTAATTGCCACCAAGTTCCCCGGCCAGGGCTAACTCGATTTCCGGCGCAATGTGTTCGACAACGAAACGCCGTGCCGCGTCGCTGCCACCATCCAAGTAAATTGCCGCCAGAAGCGACTCGAACACGTCGGCCAGCAGGGACGCGGGAACCTCACGATTAGCCGCCATCCCCTTGCCAACGATCAGATAGGCTTGCAAACCGAGCGCTTCGCTAATCTTGGCACATGTCTGCCGACTCACCACGACCGACTTGATCTTCGTCAAGTCGCCTTCCAGGTACTCAGGGAACTGGTGGTAGAGCAATTCACACACGACAGCACCCAATATGGCATCGCCGAGAAACTCGAGCCTTTCATTGGAGGAAAGTCGATGATCGGCGCCGGATGCATGGGTGAGCGCGGCTTCCAACAATCGCTTGTCGCAAAACTGATAGTTGATCCGCCTCTCACATTTGGCCAACCCGTCCAGCAATGCGGGGTCCAAGGGGCGGTCTTGATAGGGGTGCATCGCCCTGGAACCAGAGAAGTCTGCCAACGTCATGGAGCCAAGCCTCCAGCCCATGGAAAAAGGGGCACCCAGCACGATGCAAAGCGGCTGCAGTTCCCCATTTTCGACAGGCTGCCAACGGTGTGTCTCAACACGTGATCTGTCGAACCAGGCGTCGGCGCAGGACGTCGCCTGCGTATAACCAAACGCGCCGCGTCACACTAACAGGAATCGGGGGGTAAGTCAACGTAACTCCGCGACCACGACCAAGGTGCTTGAGTGCGTACGAATTGAGCGCCGTTGGAATGGACAACGACGCC
>CAYNDU010000157.1:0-10659 GCA_964395615.1 uncultured Pirellulaceae bacterium
TACGGCTTACTGAGTTATACGGCGCGAGTCCCCTATCACCGACTGCCCATACCACGACTGTTGGAATCTCCAGTGAACACCTTGCTCAGCCCAACCGCTACGCGAGCCCGTTCCTGCACCCTTCTTCGTGCGCTTCGCGCTTCGCTCACTTCGCGCTTCCACACTTCGCGCTCAATGACTCGATTTGTCAGCAGCCCCGTCCAAACCGTCTGCCGCGTTCAGGCGGGCCGCCCGGACCTGCGTCTTCGTCCGGCCAGAAGCGTCGCACCTATCCCACAACGATGTGACGGTTCGAAGAAGTAATAGTAGCTGCTACGAGCATTAGCCGAAAAAACACAAGAACGTCTTTCTTTTAGGAGTGAGGAAACTTCCTCGGCCACGCGTCGACAACATTCTCCATAAAGGCAACACGAGAGGTTTGCCTTGCGACACTGCGGGCACCTGCGGGCCAGCAGGGCACGGGCACCTGGCAGCTGTTCCTGCATTCGCGGTACACGCACACCCATACCTGGTTTGCCTCGGACATTTACCAACGACGCTTGGCGTCGAGCTTGCACCTGGCATCTCACATGGCTCGGTTGGTGGCGATCGGTACTGGCATAGCATTGGGCGCCGGCTTCGGGCCGTGCGCAGCCGGAATCGGGTTATCGGCCGGGGTGGACGGAGTCGCTCTGGTGGTCACGAACGGCCTTGCAGGCGGCATTGCGACATTCATCGAACAGAACTTTCGCGCCATGGCGGCGGACCCGCATCAGGCGGCCCACTATTGGCAGAGCAACCGGACCAACTTTCAGACGATCATCACGAACTCGGTGATCAGCGGGGCATTTGCGGGAGCGACGACATACTTACTGCCCGGTCCGTCCAACTTGACGACCGTCGATGACTGGGCGGCTTTGTTCCTGAACCGGGCGGGAACTCAAATCGCCACGGTGATCCAGACACTCTTTACTAACGTCACGACCGGCGATCCCAACCGGATTACGCGTGAACAGATTCTGCAACAATTGCGGCAAGATGCCAGTCGGGGCGCGATCATCCGAGCCTTCAATTAGACGCAGGGGGAACGCGGCCCGACCAGTCGCGGGCCACCTGACTACCAGCCAGACCGGGGGCAACCGTCCATGTCGCGGCAGAGAACACTGACCTGGTGACCGAGTTGACGAGGCAGCCTGCGACCGCGAGGACGCAGGTCGTCACCACGTCGAATCGGGAGTAAATGGTCAACGCCGTTTCTTGCGCAAATTGTCCCGAATGAACTCCTGATCCTCCTTGCACAGTTGCGTCATCGCGATCTTCAGGGTCGAACCATCGGTTTTCTTAAGATGCGCTTTGCCATCCCGAAACTGTACGAATTCCGCGTCGATCTTGAACTTACCCGAGCTGTCGGTCCATTGACGAAAGACGGGGGCCATCGGTCCGACCACGGCAAATTTCTTTGCATCGGTAGGGTCGGCTTTCTCCGCATAACCGATCAGTTGATCGACGGCTTCGTCCAACTTCTCTCCGCGAGCGTTCTTGAACCGGATGACGCCCATGTGATCCAGGACGTAGGTCGTCGGCCACCCGCGAACTCCGTACATGGAAGAGATCGGACCGCCTGTTCCGCCGGGACCGTTCCAGAAGGAACGCCAGGTGATCTGTTCTTTCTTCAGGACCGGTCGTAATCCACTCTTGTCTTTGTCACTGTTGATTCCCAGCAAGGCGAAAGGGCGTCCATTCATACGTCGTACGAGCGACCGCTCGTGTGGGTACATGGCCCGGCAAGGCGGTCACCAATTGCCCCAGAAATCGAGCACCACAACTTTTCCCCGGTACTCGCTCAACCGAAACACCTTTCCGTCCAAGTCCTCGCCCATGATCTCAGGAGCCAGGTCACCAACCTCAAACCCTTCTTTCGGCTCGTGCGACAGGTTGAAATCGAACGCCGGCGAGTCGTTCTTCGCCAGTTTTCCCGCCGCGTTCCCATCGGATCGTCCGGCCGGATTGCGCGACGCGTCAGGCGCCGGCGAATTAGCAGCCGGCATACTCGGCTGCGCCGGTGAAGATCCGCGCGCAACGTCCGGATTGGGCGACGACGGGTCCGGACTCGATCGACCGGCCCCATTCTCCGTCGTTGTCGGAAGCCCGGGCGCCTGCGGCGCCTGGGCGACTTGCTCCGGGCCCTGCTCGGCACTCGAATTCGCAGACTGCTGGTCCTGGCAACCGCCCATGATCGCAGTCACCCAAACACCGAGCATGGACAGCCACCACGCTCGAATGCATCGTCGTCGCGTCTTCATTTTCGATACCTCATAGCAACCGTAATCGATCGATTCGGGACGCTCACTGCTCGTATCCCAGGAAAGAGCTTCTCGCTCGTCTCTCACACAAGCCGAATTCGGCGGACGGTGTCGCTACCACCGAACATTTGTGTCAAACCGCCGGCTTCTATCTCTGTTTTGACCTCGATTTCCACCCGCTCGGCTACCACCAAGCGCAAGTCACGACGCACGAATGTCCCCCGCTGTCTCACGCCAACGTCATTCGCGTCGCTTCACCGACAAACCTAACATGCCACACCATGCAATTCAACGGTTTGTATGCACTCATCCACTACCTGCCAGGTAGCGATTGGCTGCGTGCCCATCCCGTTTGGCGACTCGTCCCCGAATCCAATAGCGTTGGCGTCAGGTTCAACCGGGCTCGATGCTCCAACCCGAATCCGATCGTTGGGCGCGGGCGTCGGCAGACTGTTGCCCGTCTGAGTATTGTGGGGCGTGGCGTTGCATGAGGTTGCTTCAGATGCGAAAACAACGGGGATTCGTCGTCCACGAGCCCCTATTCAAGAAACCGAACGCCTCCGTCCATATAGCCGGCATCGATCATGATCAGACAATACGCTCGCAATACCACTCAGGATTTACTCGTTCCCTGCCTGACCGTGGTGATCACGATAACCCTGGTGGGCGGCAGGACGGCGGCCGAGCCCCTGAAAAGCGGCTCGACCGGCCCATTTCAGGCGAATTGGGCCTCTTTGGCGCGATACGAGTGCCCAGAGTGGTTTCGCGATGCCAAATTCGGAATTTATGCTCATTGGGGACCCTATTCGGCTTCCTTGGGCACACGCAACACAGACTGGTACTCACACTACATGTACATTCCGGGGACCCGGAACCATCTCGAGCACAAGGCCAGGTTTGGTCCGGTATCGTCGTTTGGTTACAAGGACCTGATTCCGAAGTTCACGGCCGAGAAATTCGACGCGGACGCCTGGGTAGACTTGTACGTCGAGGCAGGGGCTCGTTTTGCCGGTCCCGTGGGCGAACATGCCGACGGGTTCGCCATGTGGAACTCCAAGGTCACTCGATGGAATGCAAAGGCGATGGGCCCCCAACGCGACGTGGTCGGAGAAATGGCCCGCGCGGTGCGGAGGCGACACCTGAAGTTTATGGTCAGCCTGCACCACCAGTGGAAATGGGGATGGTATCCCACGATGGACGCAAACACGGACACCGCCAACCCGGAGTATTCGGGGCTGTATGGACCTCAAGTTCCAGCGACCGCCTGGGGAACGAGGAAGGCGGGCGGGCGAGTCGACGTCATGCGGCCGGAGCCTCGACCAACGTCCGAATTCTCAGCTCGATGGCTGGCCAAGGTAAAGGAAGTGGTCACGAACTATCAGCCCGACTTGCTGTGGTTTGATAATCGAATGCAGATCCTGCCGGAGTCCGTTCGTATGGAGATGGCTGCGTTTTACTACAACCAGGCGCGCACCTGGAATCGACCGGTGGTGCTGACGTACAAGGAACCGGATCTTAAGCCAGGCACGGCCACGATCGACCTGGAACGGTCTCGCATGCCCGATATCTGTCCCGATCCCTGGCTGACCGATTCGTCCGTCGCGAGCAGTTCATGGGCATATGCCAAGGATATCACCTACTACTCGACCGATCGGCTCGTGGATGATCTGGTCGATATCGTCAGCAAGAACGGTTGTCTGTTGCTCAACATTGCACCTCACCCCGATGGGACGATTCCGGCCGAGCAGCAGGAACGATTGCGGGGGATCGGGCGGTGGCTGAGAATCAACGGTGAAGCGATCTATAAGACGCGGCCGTGGCGAGTCTTTGGGGAGGGTCCGACCAAAACGAAAGAGGGGCACCTGGCCGACTTGCATTTTGACGGATTCTCGGAGAAGGACGTACGGTACACACGATCAAAGGACGGCCAGGTGCTGTACGCCATCCTTCTGGGCTGGCCCACCGAGTCGCGACGGGTCACCCTTAAATCGGTCGTCCCCGGCAACCTGGCCGGCCGCCAAATCAGGACGGTCCAGATGCTCGGCAGCCGGAAGGAAGTGACCTGGAGAATGACGGACGGCGGAATGCAGGTGACGTTTCCGTCCGAGCCATCCTGCCGGCACGCCCATGTTTTGCGATTAGATCTCGGCGGCCACTCGGCCGGCGAACGGCCGGCCGTGAACCATCGAGGATAAGGAAGTCGTTGAATGCACCCCAATCCGTTCCTTGGCGTCGCCTTGCATGGCATCGGGGCGCTTTCGTCATCCAGTTGTTATACGCCGCAAAAACAGACAAAATTCTGGGCCTGGGAGGTGTACTGGTTTGCGACGGCCAGCTGTGCCTGGCTCATACTGCCCATCCTCGGCGCGTGGCTGACCATTCCAAACTACCTGGAGGTCGTGACCCAATGCCCGCCGGCTGTGATGATCCGCACCTTTACACTCGGACTGCTATATGGTGTCGGCGGGCTGACGTTTGGGCTCGGCATCCGCTACATCGGATTCTCACTGAATTACGCCATTGCCATTGGAATTTCGGCCGGATTAGGCACTCTGATGCCACTGATCTGGCACCCGAACAAAGGGTTCGTCTGGACGATCACTGAGAAGTTTCAGGACCTGCCCGGCATGACTGTCCTGGCGGGGATCATCATATCGATCGTCGGAATCGGGCTTTGCGGTTGGGCAGGAGCACTCCGGGAAAAATCGACGAAGGGCGCGCCGACCGGGTATTCATTCAAGATCGGCGTGCCGCTTGCCATGATCGCCGGCATCCTGTCGGCCGTTTTCAATTATGCCTTGTTGGCTGGCGACCCGCTCGCCAAGGAAGCGGTCCGACAGGGCGCCAGCGAGCTACTGAAAATGAACGCGATCTACCCGTTTTCAAATGGTGGTGCATTCGTCACCAACGCATTCTGGTGCATCGTACTAATGGTTCGCAATCGAACGGGCGGTCAACTTGTACGGATCCCGAAGAAGGGTTCAAGCACGCTCTCATTCTACTACCTGATGGCGTTGGCAAGCGGGGCTTTCTGGTACTTCCAGTTCTTCTTCTACGGCATGGGGCAGGCTCACATTGGGCAGCGGTACGAGTTTACCAGCTGGGCATTGCACATGTCACTGTTGATCGTGTTCAGCAACGTGTATGGCTGGTTGTTCCGAGAGTGGGTCGGCGCCGACAGTCGACCACGCCTTGTGCTCAATATAGGTATGGCGGTGATCGTTGTGTCAACACTCATCATTGCATATGGAAACTACCTGGGACAAAACTAATATGGGCATGTTCGAGACGACCGGCCACGAGAGTGCCGGCAGGCAGCGGAGTTCCAACACGGTCAAAAAGCTGGAGCGATTGAACACGGCGCTCCGGCACGAGGAGCCGGACCGCGTGCCGATCAGCGACTTCTTCTGGGGCGGTTTCATTCGGCGCTGGCGCGAAGAGCTCGAGCTGCCCGAAGATGCAAATCCATATTACTACTACGACCTTGACTGGATCGTCACCGTTCCGAACATGGATCCTCAGATTCGATCCTTCGAGACCGTTCGCGAGGATGACGAGGAGGTGGTGGTCAAGACGGGTTACGGGGCAATCATGCGCAAGAAGTTCGATTTCCCGATGCCTGAATTCATCGCTTTTGAAACCGACACGCTGGAGAAACTTGAGAGTTTCTGTTTCGATCCTCCTGACGACCGGAGGCGTTTCTTCGAGTCGGGCGACAACCAAATCGCAGGCGTCGGCGACGGGTTTGAACGCAACTCGCCTGCGTGGATTGAAACAGTTGGCAACCTGCGACCTGATTTCCCCGTCTACGGCAGCATGGGAGAGTGCAGTGAATGCCTGACACGGATGATCGGACAGGAGAACACGATGCTCTGGATCGGTCTTTATCCTGATCGAATGGGAGAGGCGATCAACCGGGTCGGCCAGTTTTACCTGGACTGCCTGAAAGCGTCGATTCAAGCTGCTGACGGGATGCTGGATGGAATGGTCATCTGGGGCGACGTGGCCTATCGTAAATCGATGTTTTTTTCGCCGGACTACTGGCGCACCTATTTTAGACCGTGGGTCGAAGCCATGGTCAAGGAATGCCACGCGCATCACCTGCCGGTGATCTACCATGGGTGTGGTAATGTACAGCTCGTCTTCCAGGATTTTATTGACATTGGTATCGACAGCTATAATCCTCTCGAAGCCAAGGCCGATCTCGACTGCGTCCAGTTGCGGCGCGAGTTCGGGCATCAGTTCGGCGTCTGCGGAAACAGCAGCATTCAAATCTGGGAGTCGGGTGATCTCGAAGCGATCCGAAAGGAAGTGCTCACCAAACTGAACGCCGCGAAAGGTGGCGGGATGATCTTCCAGTCGGATCATTCGGTAACGAGTGGTGTTTCCGGAAGCACATACGACTACATTGTCAAACTGGTCCGGGAATTCGGTGTCTATCCTCTGACACTTGGCCGGTACGATCTCGACATGGCGCCGGGCGCCACGACCTGAGCCGCATTCTGGCGACGGCGCACTGGGAGATTGAGAATTCCGTTCAAGACGATACAGGTCTGAATTCGACGCCAAAGAAACTGATTCCCGCTGTACGGAGAAGATCGATGACCGGAACTTCCATGGCGACATGGCTTCTCATGATTTCTACCGTTCCTGGCTCGCCTGTCGAACGTCAAGAAATACAACTTAACGGTCCCTGGCAATACAAACTCGTGTCGGAACTTGACACGCCGCCCAAAGCCGGCGATTGGCAAGCGATTCATATTCCCGGGACGCTGCGTGGCTTCAATTACGAACGAGCCTGGTTTCGCCGATCATTCCGTGCCCCAACCTCCATGCGCGGCAGTCGGATTACGATCCGATTTGACGGGATCAAGTACAACAGTCGCATATTTGTCAACGGACGACAGGTGGGCGGGTGCTTCAACGGGTATGACGCGTTCGAAGTCGATGCGACGGATGCCGTGCGATTTGACGGACCAAATCAGCTCGACGTCGGCTGCCACGATTGGACGGGTGTGTTCTCGGAAGGAAAATTCGACTTCAGCAAGAAACCGGCGTGGCAAAGGCCCCGACGCTACGTTACCGACAAGGTGATCGCGCCGATTGGAGGTCATTACGACTCGTATGGGATCTGGGGAGATGTTGTGCTATCGGCTCACCCCGCCGTATATGTCAAAGACCTGTTTATCAAACCGTCGGTTCGCAACTCGGAACTCGTCATCGAATACACTGTGGCCAACGAGTCAGACATCGACGCGGATGTCGACCTGCGGGCAACCGTGGTGGATCATGGAGAGGACTTGCTACGAGTCTCACCGATAGGACTCAAGGTGCCGGCCGGACAATCGGTCAAAGGGACTTTGAAACAGGCATGGCCCAATGCCCACTACTGGTCGCACGAGGATCCCTACCTGTATCATCTGCGCACGGATCTCTCAACAGGCGACAGGCTCCAAACACGATTTGGTTTTCGGGAATTCTGGATCGAGGGGCACCGTTATTTCTTGAACGGGTCGAAGATCAACCTGCTTGCCACATCCTGGTGGCCGCCAACCGAGGCAATGACGCGAGCAGAGGTCAAGCGTCAATGGTTGGCGCTAAAAAAAGCGGGAATCGTCTGCTTTCGGACACATACTCAACCTTGGCGCCGAGTTCATTACGACGTGGCCGACGAAGTCGGCCTGTTGATGATCATCGAGGGCGCGATGTGGCACGATCCCTACTGCACACGATACGACGATCCGCGTTACTGGGATAATTACTCGAAGATGATCCACGCCATGTTGGATCGTGAGAAGAACCGACCGTCGGTCATCATGTGGAGCATGGAAAACGAGGCCTACGCCGGCGAGGAGAAGACAAAACTGGCAAAGGTGGGGCTGGCCCGCGTCGGGCGCATGGCGAAACAATGGGATCCAACGCGGCCAATCTACTTCGAATCGGACGGTGACCCGGGTGGCGTTGCCGACGCAGTCGGACTGCATTATGTCCACGAATACCCAAGGTACACTTGCTGGCCCAACGAAGCGTATTGGTTGAACAAGCCAATTAAACCGCGCACCTGGTTCGGCAGCAACGAAGGCTCTTTCCTTTGGAATAAGGAAAAGCCTCTCTACCTGGGCGAATTCCTCTGGGTCCCTTCCGGAACACCTGCAGCTCATACGGTCTTCTTCGGAGACGACGCATATCGAGACCTGGCCGAGTACACTCGACGGGCAAAAGCCGAAGCCTGGAAAATGCAGATCCTGGCCTTTCGGCACGACGAGGCAGGCGGCATGTGCCCGTGGTCGGTCGGTACCGACCTGGACGAATCGAACCCGCTCTACCGAGCCCACCAGTATGCCTATCAACCTCTGGCCGCGTATTGCCATAACTATGATCGACGGTTCTACAGCGGCGAATCCGTCACCCGGAACGTCGAGATCTTCAACGACCGCCTGTCCGGGTCTGAACTCGTACTCACCTGGACCCTGTCGCTCGGCAATCAGACCATTGCTCGCGGCTCGAAACCAGTCAAGTTGGAGGCTGGCGAGAAACACGAGCTCGAGGTCACGCTGCCGATGCCCGACGTAGACATGCGCCGCGAGCTCGACTGGCAACTGACGCTGACGCGCAACGACGTGACCGTCTTCACGGATAGACACCGGTATTCTGTCTTCCCGTCTCTTCGTATCAACAAACCTGCTGCCGTGCTGGGATTGTATGATCCTCAAGGATCGACTGCCCGGCTCTTGCAGCGGCTTCACGTCCCCTTTCAGCAAGTGACATCGCTCCACCGGATTGCCGACCAGGTCGAGTTGCTGGTCATCGGAGACGGAACGCTTGCCAAAGAGCGCCATGCGGCGCCGACGATCGGCCGAACCGATCCTCAACGAGGGGCAATCATGGGTTTTTTAGCCCGCGGAGGACGCCTGTTGGTGCTGCGACAGGAAGTGTATCCGGAGGGCCTGTTCGACCTTGAACCAACTCCCCAGCAGTCGACGATGACGTTTCCCCTGCGACCGCATCACCCCGCTTTGAAAGGTCTGAAAGCAGATGACCTGAAATTCTGGCGCGGCGACCACATGGTGGCAGATCACGAGTTACCACGGCCGTCGGTCGGCTCGGCGATATCGATCATCACTTCCGGATCCGACACGGGCATTTCCCATGCCCCGCTCTTAGAACGACCGCTCGGCAAATCGTGTATCATGCATTGCCAATTGCGGTTGGTCGAGAAAGCACTGACGGAACCGGCGGCCGGAGTGATCCTGGCCAACCTGTTGGAGTACCTGGGCGCGTATCAACCCGAGGCGCGGCGGACCGCTGTCATCGGTGCCGACGCCGGCTACCGCGAGTCGTTGAGCAAACTGGGACTCCGTTTTGACGAGATATCGGCTGACGAACCGTTGGCGGACCTGTCCGGCTATTCGCTGGTTATCTGCCAGGGGGAGATCCGAGGCTCCAGTGGACTCGCCACTCAGTTGGGCAACGCCGTGAAAGACGGCGCCAACCTGCTCGTTCATCGACCGGCGCCCGAGACGATTGAGTGGATTGCCAAGGGCATGCCCCTTGACGTTTCCGTGCGTCCACATGCCGGTTCGATCAAACGGGCGGAGGGAGACGATCGGCTGCTTGAAGCACTCACCCGAGAGGATCTTTACTGGACGGTCAAGAGGCCGGGTCTCAGTTGGGCGAGGCAGCCGCTATCCGACCAGATGATCGACTGTATATTTGAATTCGACAAGAACGCAGGACAATCTTCGGATGTGCGCGACGGCCGCGATGGGAACGTGACTGCCCTGACATCCCCGCCGGCGTTGATTACCAAATCCTATCACGACGGGAGGATCGTGCTTGACGGCATCCGCTGGAACACCGAGGAAGGGAACGGCCGAAAAGCGGCTCGGCACGCATGCTCGCTCCTGACGGCTCTCGACGCCGATTTCACGCCAAGATCAGCAGTCACACTGGAGTGCGAGAGGATGACACCTCAGGCCGAGATGAACTTCTTCCACACCGAGGGAAGCACGGCCTACATGGGGTGCAACGGCTTTATCAAGACAAACGTCCACGTGGCGAAATCACAGCGGTATTCTGCCGAGCTGGTTGCCTCGGGCGATTCCTCGGAAGCGATCTGCCCGTTGGTGGAGGTTCGCGTTGACGGAAACAAGGTCGCCGAGGTTCAACTAACTGCCGAAGGCTGGAGGTCCTACCGTCTGGAAATGAATCTGAGCCGGGGTGACCATGAGCTGTCAATCTGGTTCATGAACGACCACAGTTCACCGTCCGGCGACCGGAATCTTCGTCTCGACAAGCTGGTCGTTTATAACGACCCGATCGAGTAGATGCCAGGAGATGGCGGACTGGATTCAAAGGTTCCACGCATCCAGTTCGG
>CAYNDU010000158.1:0-10630 GCA_964395615.1 uncultured Pirellulaceae bacterium
CCGTCGTCATGGACAAACGTGATCCCCGATTCGGTGCCAATGTCGTGAAAGGCAACCGGCTGCGATGGACCCGAGTTCCTGCGTTCTGCCTCTTCCGTCGGCGAATCGCGGTGGGAACAGGATGCCAGCCAGGTCGATAGAATTACGACCACTGCGGTTGTCCATCCGAGTTGATGGTATTGCCGGCACGCCATGACGCTCTCAATTTCCGATTATGGGCCGTCCGGTCCTGGAGGGCCCATCGATTGCAGCACCTGCTTGTACTCGACATTGTTCGGATCGAGTTGGTTGGCCCGTTCGACGGCCGATCGGGCAGCCCGCGCGTCTCCGTGACTCAAGTGTGCTGCGCCGAGAAGAAAGTAATGCTTGGCGACCGGTTCCAGATCGACGGCTTGTTGAGCCAATTGCAAGGCCTCGTCGAGCTTCGTCCGTTGGTCCAGGAACAGTCCGGCCAGGGCCGCATAGCCTCCGGCCAGTTTCGGCGTCAGTTCGATGGCTCGCCGATAAGCGCGTTCCGCAGTGTCGAAGCGTCCGAGCGCGGCCGCCAGTTGGCCGCCCGTGATCTGAGCGCTCAAGTTGTCCGGTGCCATCTCCAGAAGTTCGACAGTGATCTTCCCCGCCTCTTGTTTTCGCCCCTGCTTCTGGTAGAGCCAGCCGAGGATCTCTCGAGCAGCGCCCATCTCGGGCGCCAATTTGGTCGATTTCTTCAGGTATCGCTCGGCCATGACCGGATCGTTGTGGGCCAGGTAGACGTTGGCCGCGGCTGTGTAGAGAACGCCCATGGTCTGCTGCACATTAACCACATCGTCGAACGACTTGAGCATTTCGCGATGGCCCAGCTCCTCGCTGGCCTTCATCGTCTTGAGTTTCTCTGCATACCTTTTCGCCTGCTTCTCGTCACCCAAATTGGCGCAGGCCGTGACCAGCCCGTTGTAGGCATTGGTATAGTCTGGAGCGATTTCGATTGCCCGAAGAAAATATTCCCTGGCCTCTTCATACTGCCGGAGTTGAATGCAGGCGTGGCCCAGCATGGCAAGAGCGGCCATGTTGCGCGGATGACGTCGGATGTCGGAACGCAGTACCTTGGCGGCTTCCCGTGTGTCGCCATTGGCAATCAGGGCCTGGGCCAGCTCGACCGTGAAGGCGGATGATTCAGGCTGCAGATCGAGCGCCTTGCGGAAGTACCTGGCCGCCTGATCATGCTTGCCGATTTCCAGGTACATCAGCCCCATCGAGTGATAAGCGGGGCAGAAGTTCTTGTCCAGCTGCAAGCACTGCTTCCAGTACTTCAACGCTTCCTCGGCTTCGCCCAACCGATAATGCGCGTGCGCAGCGACGTCGATCGCTTCCGGAGTGTCCGGGTACTGTTCGAGCAGATCGCAGACCATCGTGTCGACCTCCCGTAACAGGAGGGCTACCTCGGGAGTCGTCTCCTTGGCCAACTCGATTAGTTTGGTATGGGGCCGTGGTCGAGGCCAATTCACGACGACCAAGGTCGCCAGCAGTGCCACCAGCAGCAGCAACAGACCGCCTCGGATCCAGCGTGCCGGTCGCTGCGGAGAGGAAGGCCCGGGCCCGGCGGCCGGCCGGTCCGCATCCGGTCGTTTCCTGGTTCGCGTGGCACGATTATTCATTCATCTGACTCTCGCATGGTGGCCGCCGCTTCGCCGCTTCGCGAATCGCCAACAACTGCCGTTCTACGCCTTTTGCCATCCGATGCCAACCGACGACGTTTACCGTTGATTCAATGCCCGGTCCGTCCCGAACCGTGCCGCAAAGTGGCCGTGGCCGAATCGCTTCACCGGATGTCCGTCTCGATGCGCCCAGAATGAAAGGGGCTGCAAAAAAACGGCCCCTGCCGGCCGTGAAGGTCGGCAAGGGCCGTCAAGTCAACAACTTAACCGAATGGTTGCCGTCGCACGAGACGGCGAATGCACGGGACGATAAACGCCGGGGGCGATCTAGCCCCCTTTGGCTTTCTCCAGTTTCTGGAGCATCTCCTGTGCCTTGGCTTTAATCTGGTCGGGGCCAACCGACATCATCGCCGTTGCGTCATCAACCAACTGCGTTGCGATGTCCGGATCGGTTTTCCGAAGTTCTTCCAGATCGTTCATCAGCGCGCCGATTTCGCTGCCACCCTGGCCGCTCTCGGCGATCCCCTCGAGCGCCGATTTGAGACGCTCCTTTACCGGAGGTTCGGCATCCGTGAGTTTCTCGGCATCGGAGCATCCGAGCATCGCCACGAAACCCAACAATAAAAGTACCTTCATCCAAGACATCTTTGGTGCAGTCTCCTTGGAAAGAGTGATGATGGATTCACATAAACGCTCACCAACACATGGGCTAATCGCAATCAGCGACCAATCATTACAAATTGTCGAGATCGGTCGTTTCCTGACCGGCCTTCGTTCCAAGGAACTGGTAAGTGTTGAATTGGATCGAGTCGGTCAGAAAATGGACCGACCCATCGGCGAACGCATGCATTGCACCCTGTCCGTGCTCGCTCCGTGACGGATAAATGCCATCACGATCGGACGAGTATCCAGGTGGGTTTGTGGCAATGCAGGTTGGATAAATCCAGTTCGGCGGTGCGACGGTGTTGAAGACCGTTTGGGTATAGTTCGATCCCAACCAGCCCCAACCGTTACTGCTCATTTCGTCCCATCGGCGGGCGTGGCACTGTTGACCCCAGGCTTCAATCCGGCCCTGCGGAAGATTCGGGTATCGCCACGGTCGAGGACCACTGTACAGAGCGTGACGGACCGCTTCACCTGGCAAATACACGCGCCAATCACCGTTACCGGTTCGCACTTCGCCTGCCAGGATCGTGTTGGCTGTACCGTCCTTGAAATCGGCAAGTTTCGTCTCGGTGTGAGGCGAAAACGCGCCGGGTCCCTGTTGGATTCCGTTCACCCAAGCCAGAGTCGGGCCGGCACTGACCGCGTAATTGGAGCCTGGACCACCAGACCAGATGTTTCGCAAGGTTGTCGGAGCTGGACTCGACGCCGGGCAGGTAAACGTTGGAACCTTATGGTTCCATACGACGGGCGACTGGCGATACCAGCCATCCCAGCGGTTGAAGTTTATCTGGTCATACAACGTCGCGTTTTCCATGTAGGGCAACAACATCGTATGAACACTGTAGCCCTGCCAAATGCGCCAGCGCTCGTTGATGTACCGATTGGTCGGATAAAGAAAACTGATGAACCCGTACCTGGGCATCTTCTTGTACACGTCGTGGTAATTGTGACATGCCAGGGCGAACTGCTTCATGTTATTGCTGCACTGCATGCGCCGCGCTGCACCACGTGCCGCCTGAACTGCCGGTAGTAATAACGCAACCAAGATCCCAATGATTGCAATTACCACCAGCAACTCGACGAGCGTAAAACCGGGCTTACGTCGTTTCATTGCTACCTCCCGCGTCATAAAGAGAATAAATGAGAATAAATCCCGCGTGACCAACGCCGGTCACACTTACACGTTGTGCCCTCCCCAACTCATCGATCCGCAGTCGGGGCCTCGGAGCAGACACGCACCAGGGTGTATCGTACACGAAATTCCATTATTGTGTCAAATATTATGCGTTTTGTCGTGATGGTCCGACTCGAACGGGCGCGACACGTTCCTTGTGATACCTTTCCGCACCTTATCCGCAGTGAATCCCCTGTGAGCAATGATTGTTAACTGCCCATGGCCGCCCGACCAAGATGGTTGCCGGTCAACGGCGTCATCTTGCGGTTCCCCGCTAAATGCACAGAGGCTGGGCAGGAGACCGGTTGACCCGGGGGCACCGAAGGTGGGGTTTTGAGCGCTGCGGGCACGAGTCGGTCGGTCGCTTGGTTTGATGCCGAGTAAGAAAGGTCTAGAATGACCACGAGCTTCGGAATCGTCGCGGAACGCTTCGCGTGGAAGGGAGCGAATCCGCCAGGGATCTTCGTTCGATTGGCCATTTGAACCGTGGTGAGGTCGTTCCGGAGATGTCCGGCGTCCATGGCACGAAGGAACTGTCGGGAAGTACCAATGCGGGAATTATGCCTAACGGACTCTCAAACGGGCTCAGCACGCGGCAAACCGATCGTCGACCCCGTGCGTACGACATGCGAGCGCCCGGGAGTTCAGTGACTTGCAGGATGGGGAGGCAAAAGTGAGATCATCGAGAATGGGTTGGTCGTACGTTGTTTTCAGTTCATTGTCCGTTTTGTTATGCGGTTGTCCGCCAAATGCCGACTCAGGTGACGGGAATCCAGCGTCGGTTCGCGGCGTGCAACGCCCGGTGATCGAAGGAGTGCAGTTTGACCCATGGAGGCTGGAACTGGGGGACCGTTTTCAGCCACAGCCATCCGGTGACCATGATGATCCAAACATGGTTCGCCTGCTGGCCACCGAGAAACCGTTCGACGAGTTGTTAGTTGTCGAACGCAGTCCCGACGGCGGAGTCTTCAGCATTGCCGGTTACCTGGCCGGTCCCGACGACCAGGGCGAACAGATGGATGCGGTCTTCGCTCGGGCAGTCGAACAGTTGCTGCAATCCGTTGACATTTCGATCAACGCCGATTTGCAAGAGGAAATCGCGATTGGCGCTCTGCGGACCGGAATCGGATGCGGTCACGTCTTTCAGCACAAGATGGTGCTGGTCTACATGTCGCCGAACGAAGCCGTGGAAAAGGATTCGGAGACAGTCGCCTATCGGCCCGATTGGGTCTCGCGTGAGATCCGGCTGAGTCCCACGCGAGGGAGCAAGCCGCCGCCCGCCATGGCGATTCCCGGTGTCACGCTCGAACAACTGGCGGAATTGCTCGACGGTTTTTCCGTCGCTCACCGCGTCGGTGACGAGCAGATCCTTTACACCAAGAAAGCGTCCACTCATCTGGAAGTGGTCCATTGCTATTTGCGGGATGGCAACAAGCTGACCCGTATCGAGGCTTTCGTCGGCAAGGTGGCCGAAGGCCACGATCGACAGAAGCTGACCGATCCCCTGTGGGAATCAATCGCCCAACTACGATACCGAGATGCCAAGCCGCAGAAAGTCATCGAGTTTCTGCGCGGTGAGAAGATGCGGTACACGGTCGACGTGGGCGTCACCGTCGGCAGTGCATGCTTCTGGCTGCCCGTTGATCATCATGGGAAACGACCCTATCTGAACATCTGGGCGGTCAAACCAGAACCGTAAGACTGACCGTGTTCCAAACCGGGATCCACCCGGAAGTCGTAACGGTTCGCGGCCGAAGGCCGAGATCGGTTACCGGAAGACGAAGACCGACTCGGCATCAACGGGCAGGGCGTGCGTTGGTAAACCGCCGGTCTCTCCCGTGGCCGTTCGGAGGCCTCGACAGCAAGATCGTCGGCATGAAACCAACCCGTCGTCAGAGGTAGGACATCCGGTCGAATTTCCCATGACACGCATCGCCGTCTACGGACCTGGTTGCTTTAAGTGCGATACGCTCCATCGTCGAGTGTTACAGGCCGTGGAGGAGTTGGGCGTTGACATCGAGGTTTTGAAAGTGGAGGATATTGACGAGATCCTCCAATTGGAGAGGGTCAGGTTGCCCGTTTTGGTGGTGAACGGTGTCGTTGTTTCGGAGGGCAACGTTCCCAAGACTGGGGAACTGAAACGAGTGTTGTCCAATCTCGTGTAGATGTGAGGGGGACCGTTTATGCTTGACACTACCAACGGTCGACACGACTCAGGCAAACCGATGCCACGAGTTGTTTTTTCCTATGCGGGTGGAAGCGATGTGGGCGAAATCTCGGATCGGGCGGCGAGGATTCTGCACGGGTGCCGGTTGGCTCGCATGCTATGCCTGGCCGGGATCAGTGGTCAAGTCGATGAGGTCGCGGCAGAGTCGCGCGCGGCCGACACGTTGTTGATGATCGACGGTTGCTCTAACGAGTGTGGTAAGAAGACGTTTGAGCGTGAGGGTTTTGACCGTTTTGTCCATCTGAGCTTGGCCGACTTGAGTTGTAAGAAGGGTCGAACGCCGGTTACCGACGAGCGCGTGATGATGGTCGCTCGTCAAGCACGCCGCTTACTGGATGCTTGAGCACAAGCCATCACTCATGTTCCGACACGTCGTTGCGTCGCTTTGCGTCGTCTTGGCCGTCTCGAGCGGCATCTGGATCGTGGTCCAATCCGTTTATCATGATCGCGACAAGGGCGCGCGTTCCGGCGCGGGACTCGACGCACCTCGAGCATCGCTTTGGAACACCGAGCCGTCACGGCGACCGCTTTCGGACGACCAGGTGGTGGTCTATTTCTTTCATGGCAACGTACGGTGCCGAGCGTGCCGTCGAATCGAGCAGTATTCTCGCCAGGTTGTCGAGCGTGATTTCGCCCGTTCGCTTGAGCAGGGCACGCTGGCATGGCGACCGGCCAATTACGAGCGGCCCGAAATGCGAGAGGCGGCCGTGCGATACGGCGTCATCGCGCCGACGGTCGTTTTGGTCGTGCGTCGAAACGGGCGGGAGCTGAAGGTCAAAAACCTGATGACGTTGTGGGATCTGACGGAAGACCAGGCCGCGTTCGAGAAGTGGCTCCGGAAGAAGATTAGTGAAGTGCTTTAGTCACGTGGATCACCAGGGAACGTGTTAATGGGGGAGTGGATCATCGCCGTGTCGGGCGCCCTCTGGTTGGGCGTGCTGACATCACTGGGGCCCTGTACCTTGGCCACCAATGTCGTCGCCATTGCCTACGTGGGGCGCCGTGTTGAGCGACCGTGGGAGGTGTTGGTTGGCGGCCTCGTCTACGCGATCGGCCGTGCTCTTGCCTACGTGGCGCTCGCCGTTGCAATGTTGTCTTTGGCACTCTCGACGCCCCGAACATCGCTCTGGCTCCAACATTACATGCCGCAGCTGCTCGGCCCGATTCTTGTTGTGGTCGGACTTGCCCTGCTACAACTTATTCGTATCCCGTGGCCCTCCTTTCTTGACTCAAAGAAGACGGAGGACCTGGCGATGTTGAGCGGGCCGTTGGGGCCCTTTCTGTTGGGTGTGCTGTTTGCGCTTACGTTCTGCCCGACATCGGCCGTTCTCTTCTTTGGCTCACTGATCCCGCTGGCGCTCAACGCCGGATCGCGGGTCGCCCTGCCGCTGGCCTTCGGTTTGGGAACGGCATTGCCGGTCGTCGTGTTGGCCACGGGCGTGGCGCTTGTGGCCGGCTGGGTCGGCCCGGCCTACGTCGCCGCTCAGCGTATCGAGCGCAAAGCTCGACTGGCGACCGGCATCGTATTCCTGGTGATCGGCTGTTACGATTGTTTGAAGTACAGCTTGCACTGGTTATGATGAGTGATCGGCAATTGCGTTGCCGTGACCAGGGAGACTGAATGCAACGGCAGCGCGGATTGATGCGAATCGGCTTTTCTAGTGCGTTGGTTGGAAGCCTGTTTCTAGGTGCCGCGACCGGTCTGTTCTTTGGATCCTATTGCGAAGTGCTCAGACCCCTGGGCGAGGCCTTCGTCGGCCTGCTGCAAATGACAGTACTGCCCTACGTGGCCCTTTCGTTGGTGACCAACGTGGGCCGCATGTCGCTGGGCCATGCCGGCTCGGCCGTTCGCACCGTGCTCGTGGTGCTGTGCATCACCTGGGCGATCGGCCTGGTTGCCGTCGGCATGGCCTCGCTTGCCTTCCCGTCCGAATCGAGCGGATCTTTCTTCAGCACCAGCTTGATCGAGCAGCCGGAGCAGCCGAACTTCATCGAGCTGTTTATTCCGGCGAATCCGTTCCACGCGTTGGCCCACGGAATTGTCCCCGCAGTCGTCGTCTTTTCCATCGGTCTCGGCGCCACCATGATCCCCTTGGGAAACAAAGCTCAACTGATCGCTCAACTCGATTTACTCGTCCTGGCTCTGCTGCGATTGAATCGGTTCGTCGTTCGATTGGCTCCCTTGGGCGTGTATGCGATTGTCACGTGTGCCGTCGGCACCATGTCGCTCGCCGAGTTCGGCCAGTTGCAGACCTATCTGCTGGTGATCAGCTTCCTGATCATCGTGCTGACGTTTGGTGTCCTGCCGATGCTGGTTGCCGCGCTGACGCCGATTCGATACGTGGAGGCGGTGGCCGTGATGCGCGATCCGCTGATGACCGTGTTTGTGCTGGGGAATTCATTTGCCGTGCTGCCCATGATCGTGGACAGTGTGCGCGAAATGCTGGGCCGGCACCAGATCACGGCCGATAGTGGATCGGTTCCCGAGGCGCTGATTCCGCTTGCATTCGCCTTGCCAGATCTCGGCCGAATCGCCCGGCTCGTCTTCATTCCGTTTGCCGCCTGGTTTTACGGTCAGCCTCTGGATCCCGATCAATTCACGTCGTTTCTGACGCTTGGCTTCGTCGGGTGTTTCTCCAAACTCACGGTGACCATTCCCTGGCTGCTCGACATCATGCATTTGCCCCGCGATATTTTTCAGCTCTACCTTGCCGTCGAGATCGTCACGAATCGCCTGGCGGATGTCCTCAAGACGATGCACATTGCCTCATTCGCCTTGATCGTCGGTTGTCTGCTGTCCGGAACGAAGGTGTTTCGCCTGCACCATCTTGTGCGTCCGCTTTTGATCAGTCTCCTGCTGCTGCCGGTGCCCATTCTCGGACTCCGCCTGGCCATCGACTCGCTGTTTGACCGGCAACATGAGAAAATTGACCTGATTTTGGGCCGTACGTCCCTCTTTCCGACGGTAGGGTCGACCATTGTCAGCCGAGCGTCGGTGGAGCCGATCGTGCGTCCCGGCGAGTCGCGTGTCGAGCGGATTCAACGGCAGGGCGTATTGCGAGTTGGATTTCAGGCGGGGCGCCTGCCGTTTTCGTACTTTAACCGGGATGGCCAACTCGTAGGATTTGATGTTGAGATGGCGCATCGCCTGGCGCGCGATCTGGATGTCCGCATTGAATTTGTGCGATTCGCAAGCAAATCGCTCATCGACGATCTGAAACGGGATCGATTCGATATTGCCATCTCCGAGATCGAGGGGAGTGCCCGCCGAGCGGCCTCGCTGCATCTTCCCCAATCTTATCTGGAAACGCGACTCGCGTTGGTCACGCTCGACTATCGAAAGCGTGAGTTCACGTCGACGGCAGACATTCAAAACCGACGGGGCGTCAAGATTGCCCTGTTCGGACGAAGTTCGTTTGAGGAATGGGCTCATCGCGTGTTACCCCGCGCGCAACTGGCCGTGCTGGGGGACGTGGAGGAGTTCTTCACGGCGTCGGAAGGAACCTATGACGCGCTGATTACGAGTGCTGAATCGGGGGCCGCTTGGACTCTACGCCAGCCCGGGTACACCGTCATCGTTCCGGATGGGCCGGCGATCAAGGTACCCCTCTACTACCTGACGCCTCCCGATCAGGCGTTCGTGCAGTTCCTGAATGTATGGCAGGAGTTGAAACGCGCCGATTCCACCATTGAACAACTCTACGACTACTGGATCCTCGGCCGGTCACCCGCGGACGAATCGCCCCGCTGGTCCATTGTGCGCGACGTCTTACACTGGGTCGATTGAATGGGATCGGACGACGATGGGCGAATGCCGTTCACCGGCCTCATGAAAGGAAGACAGGATATGTCGATCAGAAAACGTGCGACAGGCTGCTCCCGACGGGAATTTGGACGAGCGGCATTGTCGATGGGGGCTGCCGCCTGGGGAGCCTCTGCCGCCCGGTTGCCGGCTGCTGACCCCACCCAAACCGGGCAGGCATCGCGGAACGCATTCCGCTACCTGCTTGGGTCCTGCATGTACGGATATACGGATCTGGACTCCATCGTACCGCAGGTACACAAGACGGGCGCCGCCTCACTCGATATCTGGCCGAAAGTCCATGGCAATCAGCGTGAACAACTGGCGGAGATGGGCGAAGCGGCCTTCAGGGCCCTGTTGGCCCGGCACAACGTTGCACTCGGTTGCATTACCCAATACTCAATGGGCCCGTTCGGCCTGCAGGAGGAGATGCGTTTGGCCCGGCGATTGGGCTGCCGCACGATCGTGACCGGCAGTAAAGGGCCGCGTGGTCTGGCGGGATCCGATTTGAAGGCGGCCGTCGGTCACTTCGTTGAGCAAATGAAGCCGCATCTCGATGTCGCTCAGCAAACGGGCGTTACCATCGCGATTGAGAATCACGGCAATAGCTTGATTGAATCACCGGACTCGCTCAAGTGGCTTGTCGATTTCAGGCCCAACGAACATTTGGCCGTGGCACTGGCTCCCTATCATTTGCCGCAAGAAGAAGATCAGCTGGCCGCTTTGATCAACACACTCGGTAACCGCATCGAAGTCTTCTACGCCTGGCAACATGGCAAGGGATGCATGACGAAGCTGCCCAAGGAACAGGAACTTCTGCAAATGCCGGGTCGCGGATCACTCGACTTCAGCCCGATTCTCGATGCCCTGCTCAAGGTGAAGTACCGCGGGTGGTTCGAGATCTTCATGCACCCCGTGCCACGCGGAGTCCCCATTCTCGACACGACCGAGAAAGTGACCGCGGAAATCAATCGAGCTCGATCCTACCTCGAACACCTGATCGAGTGCACATCGCGTCTCAACCGCGACACTCACTCATCTGAGTCAGCTGTATACCCTCATCTTGTTCCCGTTTTTTTTTTTTTAATGATACGGCGACCCCCGAGATCTCCCCTCTTTCCCTACAC
>CAYNDU010000159.1:0-10494 GCA_964395615.1 uncultured Pirellulaceae bacterium
GTGAGAGGCCATTCTTCTGATCGAACTCGTTACCCAGCGATGAATCGCTGGGCTCACCCTCACGGCGTGGAACGGCTCGCGTCAAGTGGCCCCCATTGGTGGGGGTCTTGGCCAGGCCCTTTCCGCAGAGGCAGATTTGTTTATGATACCCGTCGGCCCCTAATGGCTGCGATCCTACCGTATAACGGTTGAGAATTGAACTCGATTGGTTGAAGTCCTTCATTGCGGCGGACAGTCAGGCGAACGCGGGGTCGCCAATGGAGGCGGCCAAAGGGGCGTCAAGGGACTTGGGAGATCATCCGAAGGGAAAGACCATGGCCGAAAAACGATTTGACCACCGTTTCGACCTGAGCAAATACGGCTTGAATGTGATGAATGCGTTCCGCAACGTATCGGTGGGTCGGCTGTACGAGGATGCCTATACCGGGGGGGGAGCATCCATCACGGCCACCGGCGCATTGGCGATTACATCGGGCAACAAGACGGGGCGCAGCCCTCGGGACAAGCGGATTGTCGAACACGCGGATAGTCGGGACGACGTCTGGTGGGGCGAGGTCAACGCGCCGATATCGGAGCACGCCTTTTTGACGAACCGTCAGCGTGCCTTGGACTATCTGAATACGCGAGAGCACTTGTTTGTTTTGGACGGCTTCGCTGGAGCGCATTCTGACTATCGCATCAAGGTGCGCGTGATCTGCGAGAGCGCCTACCACGCGCTATTCATGCACAACATGTTGATTCGGCCGACGCCGGACGAATTGGAGGACTTTGGCGAGCCGGATTACGTCATCTTCAACGCCGGCAAGTTCCCGGCATGCCCGCTCATTCCGCAGGTCTCGTCGGAGACCAGCGTCTGTTTGAGTTTCGAGCGTCGGGAAATCGTGATTCTCGGCACCGAATATGCAGGGGAGATGAAGAAGGGTGTCTTCACGATCATGAACTACCTGATGCCGAAGCGGGGAGTCTTGTCGATGCACTGCTCGGTAAACGAGGGTGATCGGGGTGATGTTGCCGTTTTCTTCGGCCTATCGGGAACCGGCAAGACGACCCTATCCGCCGATGCCAATCGGAAATTGATCGGTGACGACGAGCACTGCTGGACCGACGAGGGCGTGTTCAATATCGAAGGCGGCTGTTACGCGAAGGTTGTCCACCTGTCGGAGGAACGCGAGCCGGAGATTTACCGGGCGATCCGATTCGGGACCGTACTTGAGAACGTTGTCTATTCGCCGTTTGATCGCGTCGTCGATTATGAAGACACGAGTATTACCGAGAATACCCGCGCATCGTACCCGGTCACGAGAATTGAGAACGCGAAGATCCCCGGGATCGCGGCCCATCCGTCGAACGTCATCTTCTTGACATGTGACGCATTTGGCGTCCTGCCGCCGGTGAGCCGGCTGACGCCGGAGCAAGCCATGTACCATTTTATCAGTGGTTACACGGCCAAGGTGGCGGGTACGGAAATGGGTATCACCGAGCCTCAGGCGACCTTTTCCGCCTGTTACGGTGCCGCGTTCCTGGTGTGGCATCCGGCAAAGTACGCCGAGCTTTTGGCCAAGAAGATGAGTCAGCATAATACGAGGGTCTGGCTCGTGAATACGGGTTGGTCGGGCGGTGCCTTTGGAAACGCCGATCGGATGGAATTGGCGCACACCCGGGCAATCGTGGATGCCATCCACGGTGGCCAACTTGCTGACGTGCCGACGGTCGAGGACCCCGTTTTCGGGCTGCAGATTCCGACGACCTGCCCAGGCATTCCCGAGAACCTGTTGTTGCCTCGAAATGCCTGGGCGGACAAGGCGGCCTACGATGCGGGCGCAACTCGCCTGGCCGGTCTTTTTCAGGAGAACTTTCGTCAGTTTTCGGGTCAAGTGTCCGCCGACGTGTTGGCAGGGGGACCTCGTTCGTAGAACGCCCGGGCAGCGCCGGGAATGACAACGGCCGTGGAACGCGGTTGAAGACAGGCCGTGACTTGTGCCCCACGGCGAACCAGGTCGCGGATGGCGACGAATCATGATCGATAACGAGCCAATCTATATCAATCGTGAGTTGAGCTGGTTGGAATTCAACCAGCGTGTGCTCGACGAAGCGCTCGATACCAGCCTTCCTCTGCTCGAGCGTTTGAAGTTCTTGGCGATCACGGGCTCGAATCTTGACGAGTTCTTCATGGTCCGTGTCGGCAGTCTGCAGCTATTGGCCCAGCAGGCGCCCGGTCGTCATGATCCGGTTGGCCTGTCGCCCGTTGATCAGCTGACCGCTATCGGACGACGCGCCCGACGCATGCATCAGGACCAATATGCATGCCTGCTCGAGGATCTTGACCCGGCGTTGCGAGCCGTGGGGATCCGGCGGCTCACGGAGAAGGAACTGAGCACGGAGCAGGAAGAGTTCATGGAGCGAAAGTTCGAGGACGAACTCGTTTCGGTGATGGCGCCTTTATTGAACGCGCCAAAGGTGGATTTTCCACTCCTGGTGAATCAGGAAGTTGTGGTGTGCGTGCAGCTTGCGGAGCAGCCGGAGGGTGTTCCGGGTCGGTTTGCCGTGATCCCACTCGGCCACACACTCGACCGCATTGTCGGTTTGCCGTCAGCCTCCGGCTTCGACTATGTGTTGCTCGAAGATGTTCTGAGCCGATACGTGGATAGACTATTTCCCGGCCGTCAAGTTGAGGGATGTACCAGTTTTCGGATCACGCGCAACGCCGATATCAGTGTCCGGGAGGACTCCGCCGGCGACCTGTTATCCGGAATGCAGCAGGTGCTGGACGCGCGTAAACAGAGTGCGTGTGTGCGATTGGAATTGGCGGCCGGGGCGTTGCCCGAGACTCGACAATTCCTGCAAACAGCGCTCGACGTAGCCGATGAAAATCTCTTCGTGGCCCCCGGTCCGTTGAACCTGGCCGCCTTCATGAAGCTCTCCGGATTGACCGGATTCGATCAGCTGAGGTATTCCGCCTGGCCGCCTCAACCTTCACCTCAGGTCGGGTCGAAGGAGAACCTGTTTGAGGAAATCCTTGATCACGACGTATTACTCTGTCAGCCGTACGAGCGGTATGACCCGGTGGTGGAATTTGTCGAGATGGCGGCCGATGATCCCGACGTTCTCTCCATCAAGCAGACTCTCTATCGTACGAGTCGAAATAGCGCGATCATCGCGGCGTTACGACGAGCGGCCGAGAATGGCAAGTCGGTAACGGTGATCGTCGAATTGAAAGCCCGTTTCGATGAGGCCCGTAACATCCAGTGGGCCAAGCGATTGGAAGAGACTGCGGTCAATGTCGTTTACGGTGTCAAGGGACTGAAGACACATGCCAAGATCTGTCTGGTTCTTCGTCGGAGCGCGGGAGGGCTGCAGCGATTCGTGCACTACGGTACCGGAAACTACAACGAAAACACGGCCTGTCTCTACAGCGATATCAGTTTCATGACGGCGGATGAAGCGCTCACTGGAGATGCCGCCAGCTTCTTTCATGCCATTACCGGCTACTCGCAACCGCAGTCCTTCCGAAAAATCGAGGCAGCCCCCATCGGGCTGCGAGAACGAGTCATCGAGCTGATCGAGGCTGAGACACGGCATGCCGTTGGCGGACGGCCAGCTCATATCATGGCGCAGCTTAACTCGCTGGTCGATACCAAGGTCATCAATGCCCTCTATCGTGCGGCGCGCGCCGGCGTACGAATTGACCTGAATATTCGTGGTATTTGCTGCTTGCGCCCCGGCCATGCACCGATCAGTGAGAACATTCGCGTTGTCAGCGTTCTCGATCGATTCCTCGAACACAGTCGGATTCTTTACTTCCTCGCTGACGGACGGGAACAACTGTTCATCTCCAGCGCGGATTGGATGCCTCGTAATCTGCAGCGGCGAGTCGAGCTGCTGGTTCCCATCGAAGACCAGGTTGCCAAGAGCCGACTCAAGGAAATTCTCGAGTCGTATGCCCGCGATGATGTTAAGGGCCGGATGCTCCAGAAGGATGGAGCCTACAGGCGAGTGCGGCCGGTCGAAGGGCAAACCGCGCACCGCCACCAGGAACACCTGTACCGAATGGCCTGCCATGCCGGTTCGGCCTCGCCCGCTCCCCGGTCTGATTCGTCGTTCGAAACCTCGCGATGAACGAAGCTCCGGAGGCTGGCGCTCTGTGCGGACCCTGGACAGGGATCCGCGTCTCCGCTTACGTCCGCACGAGAGACGCCTGTTTTGGTTGAGCAGAGACCGGGTTGCGATTAGAATAAATGGGGCACGGCCGCCGGCGTCAACGACCCGCCTGTTGCCCGGTTGCGACCTTTTCTACCTATGGTGGCCGCCTGAATGACACCTTCCATTGACCCGTTTCGCGAATGGCTTGGCCTCGAGTCCTCGTCCGCTCAACCGGATCATTTCACCCTTCTTGGCCTCGAGGAACGAGAGGAAGATCAGGAAAGAATCGTAGCGGCCGCCGATCGTGCGCTCGCCCGTGTGCGCGGCTGCCGGCCGGGGAGCCATGCTGCCGAATGGGCACGTCTGCTTGACCTGCTGACCGAGGCGAAGGCATGTCTCTGCGACCCCAAGCGGCGAGCGGCCTACCGGCAATCGCTGAAAGACCAGGCGATGGACGGGCAACCGTCTCAAGACGGAGAAACGGACTTCGAAGTGGGCTCGCTGGAAGTGGCTCCGATGAACCGGAGTCCGAACCTCTATCCACCGGGAATGGCGCCGCCGGATGAGGGAAAAGACAGGCCATCGGCCCAGGCGGGGACTGAAACCGATCGCTCATCCAACGCGTCCGCCCGCCCTTTGCCCGATCCAATGGCTCCCGTGTCGAATCGACCGAAGCCGTCGAAGAAGGTGCATGCCCCGGAACCCACCCTCGCCAAAGCTCCGGTGGCCAATGCCTACCCGCCCGGCGCTGGACCGGTTGAACACAGCCGTGCGAAAACCGTTGAGGCTGGTAGTGAAGGAGCGGATCAACCGATTTCTCTGGCGCCGGTTGCGGAAACCGCGTCGCGTGTGCCGATTAACGCCCATGTCGGACCGCCGCCGGCGGAACCGACGTCGTTAGTTCCCTTAATGGCCTGTATCACGGCCGTCCTGCTGATCGCCATGGCGGCCTTGCTCTACGTCGCACTCCACGATTCGGCCGCACCAGCAACGACGGTCCCGCCAAGTGTTCCCACTGAAGGTTCCGACCAATCCTCTGGCGGTGGTTTGGGGCCGGTGATCAATGCCCCAGCCGCGTCGAACCCATCCTCGTCGGCGCTACCGTCAACGAGTCGCCCTCGTGCCGATCGTTTGAGTAGAAACGCCGCTCCGGCGTCGCCGGAGCAAATGAACGCCGATTCAGGAACCGACTCAGTCGCTTCGACACCGCCCGTCGTGAACACCGACGGGACCGCCCCGGGCAATCCGGAAGGAACGGAAGACGGGCCGACCGGCGATCGAACGGCAGGCGGCGGGAACCCCATCGCCGGTTCGGGGATGGAGTCGGGGCAGGAGGCCCCGGTCGAGCAACTGCGTGGGGCGCTGAGGGAGGTCCGGGCGGCGCTCGGCTCCCACGACTTCGATAAGGCCGAGCAGGCGTTGCAGAAGGCACGCGGGATGGGAGGCACCGGCGAACAACGGGCGATGGTCGCCAGAATCGGTCGTTTGTCGGAGTCCACCAAGCAGTTCTGGCAGACCGTGGCTCGGCAGGTACTCAGATTTCAAGGGACCGAAGAGCTCGAGGTCGGGAGCACGGGGTTGGTGGTACTGGTGGTCGAGGCGGATGACGACTCGATCGTCATCCGGCGGAGTGGCAAGAACACTCGATATCGCGTTGACGATATGCCGATCGGTTTGGCGATCGCCCTGTTCCACTACCAACGCAACGCGAATGATCCTGAACTGATGGTCATGCGGGGCGCCGCGCTGTCGACCGTCGAGCCTAGCCAGCCGAACTACTTGGACGAGGCTCGGCGAGTTTGGCAGGAGGCTGCCAAGGGCGGTGCCGCGGTAGACGACCTGTTGCTAACACTTGGCGACGTCTTGGACCAATGATTGGCCGCTGAGCATCGATTCGACCCCGGGGTCGGCGTCGCTGTTCAATCAGGCTGAACATGCAGGCGATTGTCTCCTCTTGTGATAAAATCACGCATTGGGATCAGTGAGTGGGACTTGCTGCGAGTTGACTCAGGGACAGGGGGATGGGTAGATGAGAATCAGGTTGCGACTGAGGCACCTGTTAGGGCTGGACGACGGGACGGTGACGCTCGAGTGGTTGGCTTCCGAAATAGGGGTCAAACGAGGCAAGTTGAGCCACCTATTGGACAATGACGCGAAGCAGATCAGCCGAGAAGTGCTGGAGAAATGTTGTGAGTACCTGATTCGCCACGGCATCCTGCGGCGGCAGGATTTGCCACACGCTCTCTTCCTGGTCGATTCGACGGCCTTCTGGCCATTGGTGGCGATGCGCCAACGAATCGCGGTAATGATGGGCGTGCGATGGTTAGAACAAAAGGGGATCAATCAGCAGGTCATGGCCGCCGACGCAATGCTGCAAAGTGTGATTGTGAACCAGCTGACCGGTGTGCGGGCAGAGTGCCCGGGCGACGACGCCGGGGACCGTTATCCTCCGCAGGTCATCGATTTGAGACTGGCGGCCTGTTGGGGCGCTAAGGGGACGACTCCCGAAAACATCCGCGACGAATCTCGGCGATTCTATCATGACTACAAGCTTGAACAAGCCGATAAGGCAATCATTTGCGTCGGGTCGATCAAGAGCAATCCAATGTGCGAAATGTTGATCGCGTCCGGATTTCAAAAGGCCGCGGAATTCACAAGTGAGGACAGCGTGGCAGATCCCGTGGATCGATCGGTCCCGTTTTACATGTTGTACCGAGACAACGATCCACATCCTGCCAGCTGCTGGGCCGGCCGGCAGTTGGCAAAGGAATCGGGACGCCGGAACGGCTGGCCGAAGAGTCCCGGAATCTACTATGAGAAGGAGCCGAAGGAATGGGCCTGCTTGCCCTGTGACGATTTGAATGATGCTGCCATCGTGTACTACTACTATCAGCACTCCCAGCGAGAGCTCGAAGTGGTTTTGGGCGGGTATACGGGTCGTAGTACGCGAGGACTTGCAGAGATGTTTCGGGGTCGCGAATCGACCGAGATATGGCCGCCGCAAATCGATAATGACTCATGTCAATTGGGAGTGTTTCTCGTCCGATTCAAATACCGCGAACCGTTGCCGGGTGAAGGGATCGAGGTCCGTCCTCATCAACGAGAAAAGGAACATGAAGTCATTCCATTGAGCCCCGATGTTCTGGAGGGCAGGCTGGCAGGCAACGGAAAAAGAAAGCACGGGTGATACGCCGCGTTCGATCTACACCGCCGCGTCGGGCGACCGCGTTCGCGGCCGCCGCCCATCGATACGTGTTCGGACCCCGTCGGTTGTCGGCAAGACGATGGCCGAAATCAGGCTGAGCAGACGACGCCTGCGGCCACGGCCTGTTTGAGTACTTCCGCCGACACCCGGATCTCGGTCGCGTCATCCAGAAGCAAGTGGCCCGGGTCGAGCGTTTGGACGACCCCCGTGACCCATTTCGAGCCATCGTTGTATTTAATCTTTGCGCCGTTCTTGAGAATCGAGGCACTGCCTTGGCCGGCTCCGGCGGGGCTCTTTTCTTTCTTGGCAGCCGGCTGACCACGCAGCCCGGCCAACTCCTGGAGCAGATGCCAGTTTTCGAGACGGTCATCGCGACTCTCGAGCAGCAGGTCGCTTGGGTTGCCGTCCCTGTCGAAGTGCTTTGCGAAACGACCTTCGCTGCGCGCAAAATCGACGAAGTCGACCACTTCGCCGGTTTTCGGGTTGGTCCACCAGTCCTCTTTGACGGCGGGATTGCCCTGCAACGAAAGACGATCGCGGATCGTATCTCCTTTTCGCGGATCGTGGATCAGGAGCGGAAAGGCCCGCGTATCGACGGCGAGCCGAGCCTGGTCGGTGGCCATATTATCCGCGACGCCGTGTTCGGGTTGGCAGGTGGTGTAGCAGCAGACGAGGGCCGGGCCATCGAACTCCAACGCGTCGATCACGGACCGGTAGAAGTGGTTCGTATGGGCACACGTTGTTTGCGCGACGAACGTGCGCGGGTGCATCATGGCGATTTGGGCGATTTCCTTGCGTCGTTCCTGCTTTCCCTTAATCGCTTTTCCGTGAAAGCTCATCTTGGCATTCTGCGCCGTGTAGCTGCTCGTGGATGCCTGGCCACCCGTGTTGGAATAGACTTGCGTGTCGAGCACAAAGACTTTGACGTTGAGGCCGGCGGCCAGGAGTCGTGACAGAGCCTGGAAACCGATGTCGAACATGGCGCCGTCTCCACCGATGCACCAGAGCGGTCTTTGGTCCCAACCCATTTGATCCCAGCGTTTTCGCACACCGGCCCCGAACGTGGCGACGTTTTCGAACAGCGAGTTACTCCACGGGACCAGATAGGGATTGTACGGATAGGTCGAAGTGTAGACGGTATTGCAGCCAGTGGCGGCCAGAATGCCCCATTCGTTCCCGTACTTGGCGCCCGTTGCCGCGCACAGCATGCGAAGCGCGGTTCCCTCTCCGCACCCGGCACAACTTCCCGCGCCACCGGCGTAGATATGCGTCTCTTCCTTCAGCATCATATCGATCAGAAGATTGTCGTTCACGTAGCGTGTGTCGGACGGTCCAAACTCCTTGAACAGGCGATGGCTCGTGCGGATGTTGTGCATGACATCATCCCCTTTGGGGATCATCTTCAACGCGTCGTCATCACAGACCGTCACACACTCGGCGCAACCCTTGCATTTGCTCGGATCAATAATGATCGAGAACTTCCCCCCCTCACCCAGCTTCTTCTTCGGAGCGTCGTAATATTTGCGAGGTTCGGACCACTGTTTCTCAAAGAAGTCGCGGTCGTTTGCGTCCGAGATTTTATCGAGTCGTTCTCTCCATTCGACTTCCCCTGTGACCTTGCCGAGGATGGCCGTGTCGGGGCAGAGTGTGACGCAGTCCATGCAGCCGGTGCAATTCGAGGCGATGTACTCCGGTATCTCGGGCGCCACGTAGCTGAAATCCCGCAAAGCGGCCGTGCCGACCGGGATCAGCGAGCGGGCGACGGGAAGATCGGCCGGCAGCGACGTCTCGGCCGTTCCTTCCTCGTATTGGTGAATGACGGTGTCATTGAAGTGGCGAACGTCGAGTACCGGCAGATCGACCGATACATAATCTGAATCGACGAGCGTTCCGTAGGAGTTGTTGTTCTGCGGATCGCGGTCGTTTGCCTCATTCATGGACTTTGGCCGTTCGGTTGTCGCCATGAGATGTATTCCTTTTGTAATTCCGACAGCCAGTCTTCGAGCGTATTCACCGCGTGTCGTGAGCCCGGAAACCAAGCGACGTTTCGTCGTTGAGCGGGCGTCGTTCGACGAGTTGAATCCCTCTGTAGCTGCCTTGAGTGAAGTTGGTCGATGGAACGGTACGGAACGTGGTGCGATTCACATTGAGTCCGCGGCGGTCACTGCATCAAATCCGTCGTTACTTCTTGGATCTCATTGAATCCCCTTTGCACGCAGGTGAGGTTGTCCTGGACAACCTGCTCGCCACGTTTGCCGAAGTACTTGCGCAGGGCCTTTTCAACGCCCGCGAGCACCTGTTCGTCGGACATGCCGCTGTCCTTGGCATATGGTGTCAACTTCAGAAAAGCGCCAAGCGTGACAATTCCTTGCATGCGCATTTGAAGGTCAGGCTCGGAAGCGACTTCCCGGGCGATACGCACCGTGTCGGCGAAGAAGATTCGAATCTCCTTGTCACGGATGGTACTCTTGTGACGTTCCGGGATTCGCTGCCACACGTCGGCCGGATCCTCGTAATGCGATTGCATGAAGATGGCTCCGCCGCCGACGAGTCCTTTGAGCGGATTTCCACTAAAAACCGCATTCACGTCATTTAAGATTGCCAGGTCCACTCGGTCAAGTTCGCTGTGAGTGCAGATATGAGCATCGGCCACCGTCAAATAGTAGGTGGTCGGAAGCCCCTTCTTTTCAGAACCATATTTGGGGTACGCCTGCACGTCTTTGCCGAAGACGTCGCCGGCGATGGTGGCGATTACCTTGTTTGTCGTCACCGATCCAAATCCGCCCACGCTGTGCCCGCGCATCGAGAACCCACCCGATGGTCTCAGGTCGGGCTCCTCCTTACCGGAGATCGCCAGCGGATGGTCAATTCCGACACAGAAGAAATCGGGCCCGCCGTCACGCATGTTGTCGAACATGGCGATCATGTCGCCCGGTCGTACGTCGCGACTGCCGAGCCCCGCCGCCGAGTGATGGATCTTCGGCAGCCGGTCGAGCTGCTCGAATCCCATCTGGCCGGTCATGGCGTCGCAAAAGGCCGCTTTTACTTCGCGAGCTAGATGATTACCTGTTGACGACCACGGATCGTCCATACGGTCAACGACCGCGATCGTCTCTCTATTGGCGACAGCAGCAACAATTTCTTGAAGG
>CAYNDU010000160.1:0-10441 GCA_964395615.1 uncultured Pirellulaceae bacterium
CCGTATCCGCTATTTGTGTCTCGATGCCAGAGCCTCGATTCAGAGCACACCACGACGCCGTTCAGCACGAAGAGCCCGGACGGCGGATTCTATTACACGGCGGCGGCCGGCGGGTCGAGCCAGGCGGGGGAAACGGCGCATGGGGGTCTGCGTAGTTACGCTTCGATGACCTATGCCGGCCTGAAGAGCATGATTTATGCGGGGGTCGGCCCGGAGGACCAGAGGGTACAGGCAGCGTTCACGTGGATTCAAAAGCACTACGACCTGACAACAAATCCTGGGCTTGGCGGAGCGGGCCTCTACTACTACTACCATACGTTTGCCAAAGCCCTTAGTGCGATGAATGTCGATCGCATTAAAGGGCAAGATGGACAGCTCCACGATTGGCGGGCGGAACTGGTGCATGCGTTAAGCGAACGGCAACGTCCTGACGGGGCGTGGGTCAATGAGAATGATCGTTGGTTGGAGGGTGATCCTAATCTCGTAACCAGTTACGCGCTGTTGTCGCTGGCCTATTGCCGGCGGCCCAGTCCGTGACGGTCGCCGACAGGTGATAGTGCGTCGAGTTTTCTCGCACCAGGTTACGATTGCACGTCCCCTCCGGCCGAGTTCCTCATTGGCTGGCTGCACAAGGTAGAATCGGCATGGTCAAATACGTCGTTCGTTACGGTGTCCTTCGATCGCTCGGCTCATTCACGTCTCGCGGCAACGACCGCTACGAACGCGGGAAACTCGTGATCGCTCGGACCAACCGCGGCCTCGAGGCCGGGGAAGTCCTATGCGAGGTGACCGAGCGCAGTGCCGTGGCACTGCGAGACGCCGGACAGGGCCAGATCCTCCGAGCCATGTCGTCCGAAGACTCAAACGAATTAGCGCATATCAAGGCAACTGAGCGAGCCGAGTTCGAGATCTGCCAACGGCATGTCCGTACGCTGAAGCTGCAAATGGAACTCGTGGACATCGAGCATCTGTTTGGCGGTGAGAGAATTGTCGTTTACTACCTTGCCGAACAACGAGTCGATTTCCGCGAATTGGTCAAGCAACTGGCCTCGGAGTTTCAGACGCGAATTGAGATGCGACAGATTGGCGTTCGAGACGAAGCGAAGTTACTGGCCGATTATGGGGATTGCGGACAAGAAGTCTGCTGCAACCGGCACCTGACCGAAATGCCGCCGGTATCGATGAAAATGGCCAAGCTGCAAAAAGCCACGCTCGACCCGACAAAGATCTCGGGCCGGTGTGGGCGGTTGAAGTGTTGCCTTCGTTATGAGTACGATGCATATGTTCAAATCCAGGCCAAACTTCCGCCGGTCGGGAGCCGTGTGGTGAGTGACGAAGGGGAAGGGCGTGTTCTGAATCACGATATCCTCGCCCAAAAACTCACTCTCCAGCTCGAGGATCGGCGGCGCGTCCAAGTTTTGGCCTCCGCCGTTCGGACGGCCGAGAAACGCGAGGAAGAGGAAACTCCTTAACTCAACCCTAATCGGCGGGGGCACTCGGACAACAGGGAAGACCTGGCACCGGGACGCGACGAACCGGCGATTGACCGGATGGAATTCTCGTTGAGACTGAAGCACAATGCCCGAACACTTACATCCAATCTTTCGTCTGATTGAATCCGATCCGCGATACAAGCTGGAAGCCTATCAGTTCGTGCGTGACGCGTTGTCGTACGCCCAGGACGTCTTGGGTATGGGCAAGCCGGCCGCCGTGGACGAAGATGGCGAGCCGCCTCCCGACGCCCACCTGACCGGCCAGCAACTTTGTGAAGCCATACGGCAGTTCGCCCTGGACCAGTATGGGCTCATGAGCATTGTGGTCCTCGCCAACTGGGGCCTCCATAGTACGAGCGACTTCGGAGAGATCGTTTACAATCTCATCAAGATCGGTTTGATGAAGAAATCCGACTCGGACCGCCGAGAAGATTTCAACGCGGTTTTTGAATTTGAAGAGGCTTTCCGAAGAGGCTTCAAGATCACGATGACCGAGTAATCATCCAACCGATGGGCCCGCGATGAATCGACAGTCGAGCAGCCGGACACGCACGCGCATTGACGAACAGACAACGTTGCCGGCGAACGTCGACAGTGTCAACCCACGCATTCCAAATCGGCGTCTTCTGGCCGGTGCAGCGGCAGGTCTGCTCATCTGGCTCGTTCTGCTGACGCTGATCGCCTTGCGAGTCCTCTAGTCGCACCCCTTACGATCGCTTGGCGCGCACCAGCTGGCGAGCTGCGTCGGCAACCGCAGCGGCTGTGATTCCGAAGTGCTCGTAGAGTTGATTGTAGGGTGCCGACGCGCCGAAGTCGGTCATGCCGATGAACCTGCCTTCGGTTCCCAGCCACCGATCCCACCCTTGCCGCACCCCCGCCTCGACGGCAACACGTGCCGTTACGACCGGCGGCAACACCGACTCTCGATAAGCTTCTTCTTGCCGCTCAAAGAGCTCAAGACAGGGAGCGCTGACCACGCGCACAGCAATGTGCTCCTGTTCGAGTTGCTGCATCGCTTCCAGACAAATGGTCAACTCACTCCCCGTTCCCAATAACAAAACTTCCGGCGGTTGCGATGGCGAATCGTACAGTACATAGGCTCCCTTCGACACGCCTGACGCATCGGCGAATTGCTGCCGATCCAAGGTAGGAACGGCCTGACGAGTCAGGACGACGGCCGAGGGCCTGTCCGACGCCTGCAACGCGGCTCGGTAAGACTCGGTCACTTCGTTCGCATCTGCCGGGCGGAAGACCTGCAGCCGCGGAATCGCGCGGCAGGCCGCCAGTTGTTCGACTGGTTGGTGAGTCGGTCCGTCCTCGCCCAACCCAATCGAATCGTGCGTCAGCACATAGAGCACGCGTTGATTCATGAGTGCGGCCAGGCGGATGGCGGGCCGCATGTAGTCGGTAAAGATAAAGAACGTCCCGCAATACGGCTGCAAGCCGGACAACGCCAGGCCATTAACAACGGCTCCCATGGCATGCTCGCGGACGCCGAAGTGCAGATTGCGGCCGTCCGGCGCTTCGGCCGCAAGATGGCCGGCGCCCTGGTCCTTGATCAAGGTATTATTCGAGGGTGCCAGGTCCGCCGATCCGCCCACCAGCCAGGGGATTCGGCCGGCCAAGGCGTTGAGGACGGTACCCGACGAAGCGCGAGTCGCCATGCCCTTCGTGTCCGGTTCGAACACCGGAAGGTCCTGGTCCCAGTCAGCCGGCAATTTCCCCGACCAGATCTGCTTCAATTCGATCGCCTCAGTGGGATAGGCTGCGGCATATCGATCAAAGTCAGCATGCCATTGGCTGCAGAGCTCTTCGCCCCGGCGTCCAACTCCGTCGGCGAAGTGATTGTACACTTCCGCGGGTACGTGAAACGCATCCTTCGACTTCCATCCCATGGCTTCCTTTGTTGCCTGCACCTCTTCGGCGCCCAGCGGAGCGCCATGCGCGGCGGCCGTGTCGGCTTTGTTTGGCGATCCATAGCCGATCACGCTCTTTACAATGATCAGAGTCGGCCCGTCCCGGTTCGCCGTGAACTGCTCGAGTGCCGCTCCCATCTGCGGCAGATCATTCGCGTCGGAAACTTGAATCGTCTTCCATCCAACCGCCCGAAATCGCTCGGCAACGTCCTCGCTGAACGCCAAATCGGTCCGGCCTTCGATCGTGATCTGGTTGTCGTCGTAGATCCAACACAAGTTGGACAGCTTCAAGTGGCCGGCCAGGGAAGCCGCCTCGCTCGAAACGCCCTCCATAAGATCACCGTCGCTGCACAGGGCATAGACGTCGTAGCCAAACAGGTCAAACGCCGACCGATTGTAGCGAGCGGCCAGCCAGTTGCCCGCGACGGCCATGCCCACGCTCGTGGCCACGCCCTGTCCGAGCGGGCCGGTCGTCATTTCGATGCCGGCCGCTTCGCCCCATTCCGGGTGGCCGGCACACGGGCTGTGCAACTGCCGAAACTGCCGCAGGTCGTCCAACGTGACGGCCCGCTGATCTCCCACCGCACCGCCCGACTCTACCTTTCGCACGGAGGCCAGGTGAAGAAGGCTGTAAAGCAGCATGGAGGCGTGGCCACAGGAGAGCACGAAACGGTCTCGGGACGGCCATTCCGGGCGATCGGGAGCGAACCGTATGGTCTGGTTCCAGATCGAATAGGCGACCGGCGCCAGCGCCATGGGAGTACCCGGATGCCCACTCCCGGCGCGCTGCACTCCATCCATTGAGAGGGTTCGAATCGTATCGACCGCCAGGCGTTGTTCAGGGGTCATGATTACGGACATCAAGGCGGATCCTTATTTGTCGGCTAGAAACTCGTCGATGGTCTGAGCGGCCCCACGTCCTTCATTGATGGCCCAGACGACCAGCGACTGTCCTCGGCGGCAATCGCCTGCGGCAAAAACGGCGGGGATACTCGTTGCGTACTTGCCGTACTCGGCTCGATAATTACTCCGGTCGTCACGTTCGATGCCTAGCTGCTCGGCCAGGTAGTCCTCAGGGCCCAGAAAGCCCATCGCGAGCAAGATCAGGTTGGCCTGCCACTTGCGCCGGCTACCTTCTACTTCCTCCATCTGCCACTTGCCCCCGACATTCGTCCAGTTCACTTGCACCGTCTCGACTCCCACAACCTGACCGTCACCGTCATCGATGAACTCCTTGGCCAGGGTGGAGAATTGGCGAGGATCGCTGCCGAAGCTCGCCACCGCCTCTTCATGACCGTAATCGGTGCGCAGTATCTTCGGCCACATCGGCCAGGGATTATCGGCGGCTCGACGACGCGGTGGCCGCGGAAGCAGTTCGAAGTTGACCAGGCTTCGGCATCCATGGCGTAGGGACGTGGCGATACAATCGGTGCCCGTATCTCCCCCACCGATGACAATCACATCCTTGCCCTCGGCATTAATGAACTTCCCGTCACTCAACCCGCTCTCCAGAAGGCTGCGAGTATTAGCCGTCAGAAACGGCATGGCAAAATGCACGCCCTTCGACTCGCGACCCGGTATGGCCAGGTCACGAGGCCGCGTCGCACCGGTTGCCAACAGTACCGCATCGTGGGAATCGACAAGCTCGCCCGCCTCAAGTGTTCGGCCGACATCGACCCCGGTCTGAAAGGTGATTCCCTCTGCCGCCAGGAGATCAACTCGGCGTTGCACCAACGACTTATCGAGCTTCATGTTCGGAATGCCGTATGTCAAAAGACCGCCAATTCGATCGCTCCGTTCCAGCACACAAACCTCGTGCCCGGATCGATTGAGCATGTCGGCCGCCGCCAGTCCGGCCGGGCCGGAACCGACCACAGCGACCTTCTTGCCGGTTCGCTTCTGAGGCGGCCGCGGCAGAATCCACCCTTCAGCAAAACCCCGGTCGGCGATCGCCACCTCCAGGTCCTTAATCGTTACCGGCGGCTCGATGACGCCGAGCACACAGGCACCTTCGCAAGGTGCCGGGCAGACGCGGCCCGTGAATTCCGGAAAGTTATTCGTGCAATGCAGTCGTTCCACCGCTTCCTGCCACCTGCCCTGGAACACCAGGTCATTCCACTCGGGGATCAGGTTGTCGATTGGGCATCCGGTCGCCGATTGGCAAAACGGGACGCCACAGTCCATACACCGGGCGCCCTGGATATGGAGATGATCCTCATCAGGACGCGTGTAGATTTCCTCGAAATCGCGAACGCGAGTCCGAGCCATCCGATACGGTATGGTCGTCCTGCGGAATTCCTTGAAACCGGTCGGCTTTCCCATAACTGGTTACCTTTAGCGTGTGACATTCTGAAGTTCAAAGAAAACGATCGCCACGAACCGACTAGCTGTCGACCGTTTCCTCTGCTTCTGAATCGTATCCACGACGAGCGGCCAGAACACGTTTGTAATCCGTCGGCATGACCTTCACGAATTCCGAGACGATCAGCGGCCACCGCGAGAGCACATGAGTAGCGACGGTGGACCCCGTGTGCTCTTCGTGCAACTCGATCAGTTCGAGTAACTCGGCCAGATCGTTTTCGTCAATCGTCTCCTCCAACTCAACACTGCCCAGGTTGCACTTCAGCGAAAAATCGCCGTCCCGATCCCACACGTAGGCGACACCGCCCGACATGCCCGCGGCAAAGTTGCGACCGGTCTTGCCGAGAATCACGACGCGCCCGCCCGTCATGTACTCGCATCCGTGGTCGCCGACCCCCTCGACCACCGCGAGGGCTCCGCTGTTGCGAACACAAAACCTCTCGGCGGCGCGACCTCGAAAGAATGCTTGCCCGCTGGTCGCACCATACAAGACCACGTTACCGACCAGGATGTTGTCCTCGGGGACAAACGGGCTTTCCGGAGGCGGATAAACGACCAGGCGGCCACCCGAAAGCCCTTTTCCGACATAGTCGTTGGCATCACCACACAGATCGAGCGTAATTCCTCGGGCTAGAAAGGCACCGAAGCTCTGACCGGCAGACCCGGAAAAGCGGATATGGATCGTATCGTCGTCCAACCCACCATCGCCCCAGTTCTTCGCAACCTCGTGACTCAATATCGTCCCGACCGTGCGGTTGGTATTGACGATGGTCCGCTCAATTCGAATCGACTGCCCCTGTTTAATGGCCGGTTGAGCGATGGCGACGAGTTCATGGTCTAAGGCGTCCTTCAATCCATGTTCCTGTGCCTTGAGGTGGCGGACCCCAACCTCCGGGTTCGGTTTTCGTGCCGGGGCGAGCAACTGAGTCAGATCAAGCCCATCGCTTTTCCAATGGGAAATGGCGTCTTCCGTTTCCAGCACATCCGCACGTCCCACCATTTCGTCGATCGAACGAAATCCGAGTTCCGCCATGATCTGCCGGGCCTCCTCGGCGACCATGAACAGATAGTTCGTCACGTAGCTTGGCTTGCCGCGAAATTTCTGTCGTAAGACGGGGTCTTGGGTGGCAATCCCCACGGGGCACGTATTCAGGTGACATTTGCGCATCATCAGGCAGCCGAGTGTAACGAGCGGGGCCGTGGAGAATCCCATTTCTTCGGCTCCGAGCAGGGCCGCGATCACAACGTCGCGCCCCGTCTTTAATCCACCATCGGTCTGCAACACGACTCGGCTGCGGAGATCGTTGAGTACGAGCGTCTGATGCGTTTCGGCGATTCCCAATTCCCACGGCAGACCCGCATGCTTGATGCTCGTCAATGGAGAAGCGCCGGTGCCACCGCCGGCTCCTGAAATCAGGATATGGTCGGCATGTGCCTTTGCGACGCCTGCGGCCACCGTCCCGACTCCAACTTCCGACACCAACTTCACGCTGACGCGAGATTCCGAGTTCGCGTTCTTCAAATCGTGAATCAGCTGCGCCAGATCTTCGATGGAATAAATATCGTGGTGAGGTGGCGGGCTGATCAGGCCGACACCCGGCGTCGAATAACGAATGCGAGCGATCTTTTCGTCCACCTTGCGACCAGGCAACTCGCCCCCCTCACCCGGCTTCGCCCCCTGGGCGATCTTGATCTGCAGCTCGTCGCTGTTGACCAGGTACCAGATACTCACGCCGAATCGGCCCGATGCGACCTGCTTGATGGCCGACCGTTTTGAATCTCCATTCGGCAAGGGCCTGAATCGATCGGGATCCTCGCCACCTTCCCCCGTATTGCTTTTTCCCCCCAGTCGATTCATGGCAACGGCAAGCGTCTCATGAGCGTCGGAAGAAATCGAACCGAAACTCATCGCGCCGGTACAAAACCGCTTGACGATGTCTTTGGCCGGTTCGACCTCATCGAGCGGAACTGCGGACCCCGCCACATTTTTCTTGAAGCGAAGCAATCCGCGCAGAGTGCAGCGAGCCCGCGCGTCGTTGTTGACAAACTGGGCGAACTGCTCATAAGCCGTTCCGTCGTTATTGCGGGCCGCCCGTTGCAGCTGCGAGAGCGTCTCGGGGCTCCACATGTGCCGCTCGCCATCAGCTCGCCAGTGGTATTCACCCGAGTTGGAAAGCGAGCTGCGTCGATTGACATTGTTCTTGACGTAGGCCCGCTCGTGACGGCGAAGACTCTCCTGAGCCAGAATCTCGAAGCCAACTCCTTGAACTCGGCTGGCCGTTCCGGCAAAGCACCGATCCATCACTTCGTCACGCAGGCCAAGCGCCTCAAAAATCTGGGCTCCCTTGTAGGACTGGAGTGTCGAAATCCCCATCTTGGCCATAACCTTGAGCATGCCCTTGGCCACCCCTTTACGGTATCGGGCCACCACGATCTCATCGTTTGGGAAATCGGAGGCGGGCAACCGGTCGTCTCGTCGTGCCTGCCAGAGCGCCTCGAAGGCAAGGTAAGGATTAATGGCGTCGGCTCCGTAGCCGATGAGGAGACAGTGATGATGCACCTCGCGCGCCTCACCCGTCTCGACGAAGAGCCCGATCCGAGTCCGCTTTGCCTGCCGCACAAGGTGGTGATGGACGGCCCCGCACGCCAGCAGGGAACTGACGGCGACTCGGTTCCGGTCCATGTTGCGGTCCGAAAGAACCACAATGCTATACTCATCGTCGATCGCCTGCTCGGCTTCCCGGCAGATGCGGTCAAGGGTCGCCGTCATTCCATCGACCCCCATCTCTCGTGGGTAGGTAATGTCGATCGTACAACTACGCCAACCTCGGTACTCCATGTGCTTGACCGCCGCCAGTTCTTCATTCGTCAAGATCGGGTGCGACAAGAGTAACCGATGGCAATGCTCGGTCGACGGTTCGAGCAGGTTCTGCTCAGGTCCGACGTAGCACTCAAGCGACATAATGACCTCCTCGCGAATCGAATCGATGGCGGGGTTGGTCACCTGAGCGAAGAGCTGTCGAAAGTAGTCGTAGATCATCCTGGGTTGGTCGCTCAGGCATGCCAGTGCCGCGTCGTTACCCATCGATCCGACCGGATCCCGTTGTTGCATGCAGAGTGGTCGGAGCATGAACCGCATCGTCTCGATCGTGTATCCAAAAGCCTGCATGCGCGGCAGAAGCGTCTCGGGATTGAAGCGATGAGGCTCGCGATTGGGACGAAGGTCGCCCAGGACGATCCGCTCGCTGCGCAACCACTTGGCATAAGGTTGCCGATCCGCAAAATCGTGTTTCAACTCCGAATCGGAAATCAACCGACCTTGTTCAAAATCGACCAGAAACATCCGCCCCGGCTGAAGACGCCCTTTGGCGATCACAAGTTTCGGGTCAACGGGTAACACCCCGACCTCGCTGGCCATGATGACTCGATCGTCGCTCGTCAGGTAATAGCGACTGGGGCGGAGTCCGTTGCGATCCAATACGGCACCAATGTAATGCCCGTCGGTGAAAACGATTGAGGCCGGCCCGTCCCACGGTTCCATCAGGCAGGAATGGTATTCATAGAAGGCCCGCTTGTCTTCCGGCATCGTCTGGTGCTTTTGCCATGCCTCCGGGATCATCATCATGACCGCTTCTTGCAACGTTCGGCCGGTCATCGACAGAAACTCGAGCGCGTTGTCGAATGTCCCGGAATCGGAACAGTCGGGTTCAACCACCGGAAACAACTTGGCCAACTCGCTGCCAAACAGTGGACTCGACATATTCCCCGTTCGAGCTCTCATCCAGTTGACGTTGCCGCGCAACGTGTTGATCTCGCCATTGTGGCTCATGAACCTGAGTGGCTGTGCTCGGTCCCAACTGGGAAATGTGTTGGTCGAAAAACGCGAGTGGACCATGGCCAGGTGCGAGCTGAATTCTGCATCCTCAAGGTCGGGAAAGTACGGAAACAGCTGATCTGGCGTCAGCATTCCCTTGTAAATAATGACCTTGGTCGACAGGCTGCAAATGTAGAACTGCTTGGCCTGCTTCAACGTGGAGTCGGTGCGCAAACGATGGCTGGCACGCTTGCGGATAAGGTAGAGCTGGCGTTCGAACGCCTCGCCCTCGAGTTCGTCGCGGGCAGCTACAAACAGCTGCATGATGTGAGGTTGGCAACGCAGAGCGGTCGGTCCCAGATCAGCCGACTCGGGACGCGTCGGAACCTGACGCCAACCAAGGAACTGCTGACCCTGCTCGGCAACGATCGCCTCCACCTCCTGACAACAGAACGCCCGCTCGGCCGGATCGGTCGGCAAGAAAACCAAACCGGCCCCGAACTGGCCCGGCTCGGGCAAGGTGACCCCCAACGATGCGCCGGCCGCACCAGCGAGAAACTCGTGTGGCAACGCCGTGAGGATTCCGGCGCCGTCGCCCGTGTTCGGCTCGCAACCGCACGCACCGCGATGATTCATATTGCGGAGCACTTCATACGCGTCCAGCACGATCTGGTGGCTGCGTTGGCCCTTGACATGAGCGACGAATCCAACGCCGCAACTCTCTTTCTCATTGGCCGGATCGTACAAACCAGATTTGCCGGGAAATCCTGCTGACATTTGACTACTTTCCTTCAAAGACTCTTCCTTCAAAGACTCTCGTCGCCGGGGCTAACCTCGGCCCACGGTCTCTTCAACCG
>CAYNDU010000161.1:0-10421 GCA_964395615.1 uncultured Pirellulaceae bacterium
AACGCGTCGGCACCGACGCGCGTGATCGACTGCGCGCGCAGGGCTAGCCAATATGCGTGTTCGCGCGTCTGGAAACGTGTGTGGGGCTCTCGGCTTCGGCTGGCCGCCCTCGAGCCGCTTCTGCCAGATGTGATCGATCAGTTCAGTAGCCAACGCCTGCTCGCCGACGCTCCATCTGCGATCCGCTCGAGCGACCGTCACATAGACCTTGATCAACAGACCTTTGTGCAAATCAACCATTCGCCGAATGAATTCGCGGCGCTGAGCGTCCGTCACTTCGCGTTGAGTGTCCAGGCAGTCGCGCGCCGCGTGAATGTAAATCCGTTTGCAGTCGGCCAGCGCATCACGAAAGGCGGCAATCAAGTCGGCCTGGATTGCGCTCATGAAGTCACCTCGACACAATGGCTACCCAGAGCCTCCCGTAACGGATCGTCCTCCGGGCCCGCGAATCCGAGGTGCAAATGGCGGCGCCAACCCTCGGCATACTGAAACCGGCCGGAAAGATGGCCCACCTGAGCGTCTAAGTCTCGCATCGTCTGCAGATAGGAGTCGAGCCCCTGGCTCGTATCCAGCCAGTTCTTCTGGCTGGCGTGCCTGGCGAGCATGGCGACCTTCTTCTCTTGATGATCCGTGACATTGACGCACAGATCGGGACGAATCGGGCGACGCATCGGGTCATAATTGGAGTAAGGTTGAGCGTGGTAGATCGTCACTCGCTCGAAGACCGGCGGACGCGGCGGCGTCACGGGAAAGTTAGGCATCCCACGTGAAAAGGCGGCGGTTACCACCAGCCGGCAAACGTTGGTGTGGTCTTCCATGTAATCGACGGGCGAATGGGTCAAGATGATGTTGGGCGATACGGCACGCATCACAGACGCAAGTTTGGCCAAAGTGGGGCGATCGTAAAAGACGTCGAGATCATGGCAGATACTCTCGTGATGATGTGCGCCGATGCTGGTGGCAGCGTCGATCGATTCGTCCCGCCGCATCGCGGCGATTGTCTCCGGGTCGTATTCCGTCGTTCCCAGGCAGCCATCAGCCACGTTCATGTAATGCAGGTCGTAACCTGCTTCTCCCAGCAACATCAGCGTACCCGCCATCAGGAATTCTATGTCGTCCGGATGCGCGCCGACTGCGAATGCTACCTTCGCTGACTGACCCATCGATTTCCCCACGACCCTCTCTGCCTAGCGCTCATCACGCAGTGCTGCCAACAGCGGGACCCTCAGCGTTGCCGTCGCTGCCAACAGGCCGGCGCCCAATCCCACAATCAAGATAACAAGAAACATAACCGCAAGGTCGGCCACCGGCAGCCGCGCGCCACCTTGCCACATGTGCGGCAGCACGGCAACAAGTGCCGAAACGGTTCCCGCCGCAAGTCCTCCGAACAGTAGGAGCAGGTTCTCCAACAAGACAAGGGACCGCAACTGGGCTCGTCCGTACCCCGTCGCTCGCAATAACCCCATTTCCCCTCGCCGCTCCAGAATACTGCGAAACTGAACGGCCGCTAAACCAAAGGTCCCCAGCAACATGCCAAGAGCCCCCAGGGCCTGAAAGGTCCGCAAATAGGTATTCTGCACCGCCAACAAATCGCTCAGCAGCGATCCGCTCGGCGTGACATCGAAGCCGAAATCCGACAGGTCGTCCTCCAGTACCCTGGCGGCGGATTCCGACGCACCTTCCGGTGCTCGAATCAAGAACTGCCGGTAACCGCTGATGGCGGGAAAAAGCCGTTGAAAGTCCCTCTCGGATATTACGAGATTCCCATGCAGGATGCACGTTGACAGCAGACCGACGACGCGAAACGTTACGGGTCCCTCGGCGTACTCGATCGTGAACTCAGACCCCACGCCACCGTACAACTGCAGGCTGTACATGGCCGTGTCCTTGTCAATGACAACAGGCACGGCCGCATCTTCCGGTCCCCGTTCGCCGTTCAAGAGACGCCAGGGATTTGCCCGGTCCGCGACCTTCGTGGCCGCCGATTTGGCCCAGCCGAATCGCAAACTTCCCGGGTCGTCGAACGCATCAATCAACTGTTCGGGAATGCCCAGAACGCGCGGACGAGCCGCTCGGTAGAGATTGCCGCAACTGGCGTTGTCGCCCGGTCGAACTCGAAGCGAGTAGACCTGCGTGCCCGCCGGTAGTCTCGCCCTGTCCGCCAGAAGCTCATCACGTCCGTCATCCGAGTTGAGATCGTTCAGGACCGGCTGTGAACTTCGAGCCATCAGGGGAAAACCGCCTGTGCCCTCGGTCGACGGTTTAAGTTGAAACGCGCTCATCGCCACGATCAAGAAACTGGCTGTTGCAATTAAGGCAATCGTCAGGGTGCTGCGAGACGGGTTGCGCGCGGCGGAACGAAGGGCCAGCTTAAGCAACCTCGCACGGCCGGCGATGAGCGATACCTGACGGCCTCCCGCACGTAATTGACTCCAGATCCCGAGCAAGCATGCGACCAGAACCAGTGCGCCGCCGCCGACAAAAGCGCCGGCCTGGGCCTCACCGGCCAGACCGGTCGCTGTGAGGGCCAACAGCAGGGCTGCCACCAGGAGAAACGGAACGATCCAGGTCACCCACCGTACCGACGCGAATGAACGTTGGAGATCGTCGTCGGTTTGCCCCGCCAGGAGACGTCGTGCACTGATCCGCCGTACCAGCCGTAAACTGCCGGCAATGGTCAGGCTGCAAACGATGAGTCCCGAAACGTACCCAATCGCCAGGCTTCGAGCGCTCGAATGATACGTTAGAAAGGGAGTCCCCACCGCGCCAAGCCACCACGACTCGCTTCGCAATCCAGCCAGCATCAGCCAGGCATAGCCAACACCGAGCCCCGAGCCCATCGCAGCACCAACTGCCGATACACACGTCCCCTCGAACATCAACAACCGGCCCGCTCTTCGCCGTCTCCAACCGAGGGCTAGCAGCAGACCCGTCTGAGCGGCGCGCTGCTCGAACCCTAATCGAAACAAGAGCCCGACCAGCAACAGAGCCGCGACGATAATGAAGAAACTCAACATCAAAAACAAGACGTCGAAGGGAGTGTTCCCTGACGAAGCGGCCAGCTGGCGCGCCTTGATCGGAACGAACTGAAAGGCAGGTAGATTACCGCCTGTTCGCAGCTGATCAAGCAACCGCTGCTCTACATCGGCTACCGCCATTCCCTCGCCCACCGGAACTCGGTAAGACGTCGCCCGGCCAAAGCGGCTTCCCCAGAGTCGGCTCCCAAGGGCCGTCGAGACATACGCCTTGGGCGTGGTCGCGTATTGCGCCCAATAGGCGTCATCCGCCGACGTAATACGACGGTAGTCAATCTCAAACGGAACTTCCCAGGCGTCAATCGATCGTTGGTCCGTGATGCCGCTCACTTCCGGTGTCAAATCGGGATCGTTCGCGAGCGTGGGGCGTTCGGAAAATCGAGCCGTACGGCTGGGAAGATACGGGGCAGCCGGTTTCGTTAGGGGCGTCACCGCCTTGACGGTCAATTCGATCGTCTGTTCCGTCGCACGGCCATACGCCGTTTCCGGGGCAAAGTACGTCAACGCCACTTGATCGCCCGGCCCGACGTTTAACTGCTGAGCGGCCCAACTGGTGAGCACGATCTCGTGGTCGGTCAACGAGCGAATGCGTTTCCCCGCCGCGTCTCCCAGCGGAAACGTGTCGCTCAAGTCGATGGCCGAGACCATGGAATAAGGAACCGAACGACTCTCGTCGCCGGCCGCCCCCACTTTTTCCATCCGATTCGCCAGGTAGGTCAATACGGGAACGCCTCTCCGGCCTGAAAATCCCCGTTCGGCCGCTGCCAGCACTTGCGGCTCCAGGATCATCCGCTCGCTGGTGATCGAGCAGTAATCGTAAAGGACGCTCGATTCGCCGGTGTCGGGCGGGGAAAATGCGAGGCGAACGTGCTTGACCTTCAGGCCCAGGTCGGACAGCGTCGGATGAACCAGTTGGTTGATCGCCGCCGTGCTCTCCACGGGCGGAACGTCAAATCGACTGGCGGTTGCGGCAAACAGCGAGTTCACGCGCCCGCTCTGCTTGAGTGCTGACTGCAACTGGTCAAGCGACAAGTAGGCATTGCGAGGTGCCGCCGGGCTGGGAAATAAACTCAACCTGCCCGGGCCCCGCGTTTCAATGATGTCGATCACTTCCAAACCGGGCAAGCTGCCGATCCGATTTGTCTTCTCGCCCAGCGGACTGTCGGCAGGAATATCTTGCGGTTTGGAAAGGCGCACGGTAACACGATCACCGATTTTGGCATTCAACTGGTCTGCCACCTCTCGGTTCAGAACGACCTCACCTTCACCCGGGAGCTTGTTCGGACGATCGACCGGATCGGCCAGTTCCCAAAAGCTCACCGTCCTGGCCGACGGCCTTTCGGGTCCGCTGCCCACGACCAATACATCGGCCACGCGCGACGAACCGCCGGGGCCGGAGCGCTCGACCGTGCTTTGACTCATCAAGATCAACGCGGCCAGCTTGTCATATTGCGAGGAAAACGTCTGGTCGCCCGCCACCTCGTCGGCCAACTCGGTCCGAAAGAAACGATCGGCGATCAAGACATCACTGACCGGCCCAAGTCGGTCCAGGGTCAAGTCACGGAGACTGCCCCGCACACTGTCTCCGACCAGGAGCGCACCGGTCAACACGGCCGTAGCTGCAGCCACTCCAAGCGCCACGGTCAGGTGGATGCGCCAATGGTATTTCAGACCTTGCAGGGCTACGCGAAGAAACGTCACGATCAGGAGGTCCTTGTATGAATGGTGAGTTGCACGCGTTTCTCCGATATCCGGTCAGGGCCGTTTCGCTCTCATCAACCGACGGTGTCTGTCGTCGCCTCCTCTGTGAGCCGACCGTCGTCCAGCAGAAGACGTCGTTCCATCATCATGGCCAGATCGCCACTGTGCGTAACGACAATCAACATCGTTTGCTCTTGCTCCTGAAGAGACAGGAGCAACCGGCCAATGGCTTCCGCGTTCGAGTGGTCCAAATTACCGGTCGGCTCGTCCGCCAAAACGAGTTTCGGCTGCATGACCAGTGCCCGGGCCAAGGCGACCCGGCCACGCTCGCCCCCGGATAACTCGGCCGGGCGATGTTCGATTCGAGCGGCCAGGCCCACCCGGTCGATCAGGTCTCTCGCTCGCGCCAGCCTGCCGGCGTCCGGTACGCCGTCGGCCAGCGCAGGGACCAGGACATTTTCCAACACGGACAACTGCGGCAAGAGGTGGTGGTCCTGAAAGACGAATCCGATCGTCTGGTTCCGAAAGCGAGCCAGGTCCGGTTCGGGCAGGGCATAGGGGTCCAGTCCGTCGAGCGTTAACTGGCCGGCCGTTGGCGGGTCGAGTGTACCGAGCAGGTGCAACAACGTGCTTTTCCCGGATCCACTCGGTCCCAGGACCGCCAGGTTTTCGCCCGCTGAGAGTTGCAACGAGATGTCACGCAACACGACCAACGGTTCGGCTCGCGTCGTGTATTGCTTCGAGACATTAATCGCCGTCAGATCCGCCATCGCATACCTCGACTTGCACGAAGGTTCGCTCGCATGATTCGAGACCATGGACCGGGCGGCCAGCGATCGAGTCAGCGATCTACGTTCGTCGCATCGCGAGATTTGACAAGGCTGCCAACTCGGTACGATCGTGCCCGGCGCCGTTGCCGCCACACCAGATTCGCCGAACCATCGGTCGACCGGGCTTCCGCCCGATCCGATCAGGCCGCTTCGCTTCCTCAGGAGCTGTCCGTTTGACGTGTCCGCCCCTGACCCATCCTCCCGTCCAACCGCTCCGTGACCCGGCACTAGTGCTTTGACAACTTTCAACGTTGGGGTTGGCCGTCGCGCAACTCATCGTGTGGCGACAATTTCGGATTTGGCCAACCCCAAAAAATAAAAATGGACAAAGCACTAGCTATAATGTGCCGCATCCCGGCGCCAAACTCAACCCTCAGTGCCACCGAGCAGGGCCAGGCAACCGAGTCCGTAGAATGTGTACTCCACGTCACACGCTTCGTCCCAGACCGCCGCGTGGAAACCGCCGTCGGCCCGGTTTGCCCCCGAAACAAACCGACGCATGGCCTTCCGATCCAGACGGTCCGCTCCGCCCAGGTCCTGTAACGTGACCAGGCCGGTAAACGTGCTCAGAATATCGGCGATGGGAATTCGCGAATTGGCCAACAATCCGCCCTCATCGTTCTGCATGTCGAGCAGAAAATCGACGGTTACGCCGCGCACGTCATCATCCAGAGCATTGAGCATTTGCAAGGCTCCGATCGCTGCCGCCGTCGGGTTGGTGCCGGCCCGCTTGCTGGCACGAATTTCGCGGAATCCGCCATCAACGGCCCGTTGAGAATGAAGAAACTCGACGACCCGCGCCTCATCCTCGACCGGATGGTCAATCAACTCAAGACACAACAGGACCAGAAACGTGTGATACGTGCTGCCTGCCGCTCCCCCGGCCCCCTTGGCAAACCCACCGTCCTCGCACCTGAGTTCGTTCAGCCGGTCAGCCAGCGACTGGCGCCAGTCGGTCGCGGCATGGGCCAGAACGTCGATGCCGGCGGCCATGTCGAGCAGAACCGTGGAGAAGACCAGCGACATCAGGTCGATCAAGGACTCTCGTCCAGAGAGCCGAGACCTGACGAACTCAGCCGCCCGCTCCGCCAACTCTCCCTGCAACTCGCCCAAAACGGCCAATGACCGCAAGGCGAAACTCGTGTAGTACAGGTCGCTGCCACCCATACGTCCCGGAAACCCACCGTCCTCACCCTGAACGCTCAGGATGTAGTCGGTATGCCGCTGCCGCATCTCGACAGGAACTTGTTCCAGGCCGGTTGCCAGGCGCACCGTCAGGTCGGCCAGGTAATTGAGCGGTGGGTTCACGTTAACAGCGATGTCCTCCAGGCAGTTCCGCGGGCGGTCAAGAAATGCCTGGCAAGAGTTGGGAATGAGGGTGTTCCGCGGGACGGTACTCCGCACGGAAACAACTGGATGCTTGCACGGTCCGATTGTACCCGGTTCGTCCCGGTTGAGAACCGCTCAATCGGCCCGGCACGGCAACCAAAGCCCTACGCCTCGTAACTTGCCAACTGGCCACGGAGTATGTCCGGGATCGCAACCGAATTGGGCGAACCACCTTTCGGGAAATGACAACGGACCGAGGTCATTGACCCGTCGGCGATCTTCTGGTCATCGACCAGAAACCGAAAAAGGTAAGTGACGCTCGAACGGCCGATCCGCTCGACCTGGACCTCGATCGTCAAGTCGTCTTCGAAGTGGGCCGATCCCGAGAACTGGCAGGCTGCGGCGACTCGGGGCCAGCTGATCTCGCCGTCACCCGGCCGGCCTTCTTCGCCGGCCGACCCACCGGCGTGTAGCACCACGCTAGTGCCCAACGACCGCAGCAACTCGTGCTCCGCCTCTTCCATATAGGTGAAGAAGGCAGAGAAATGCATGATTCCGGCGGCGTCCGTGTCGCGAAACTCAACGCGTCGCTTCACCTTGAACGGGGCCTGCATTGACGTGTTCCTGTCAACCTTCGTTGCCGCTGGAGACACAGAGCTGGAGACACAGAGCTGGAGACACAGAACTGGAAACACAGAATATGGCCGACTTCCGACTCAACGCCGCCCTTTGAACGAACCGACCGCCGTCAGTGCCCCGGTTTCCGACAATCGCCGATCCGCGCCGCCCCGGGGTTCCGCAGGTCGTGGCCGTGGACTTCATTCGCCCGGCCCCGCGCGAACTTTCTTGTGCGAATCGTCTTGTGCAAATCGGCCGTTAAACACCGACCTCGCACACCCGTTCCGAGGCCGAGGCAATAAGCGCGATTCAACAACCAACGGCGGGCCGACACGTGGTCATGACCTACGGAATCGAACGCTCGCGGCCAACGCGTCTCACCATTCGCCGTTGCGACTGCCATCGATCGGACCGAGGCGACTCAGTCGCCCGTGTAGGGCAACAGGGCCATAAACCGGGCGCGTTTGATGGCCCGAGTCACGGCATGCTGGCTAGCAGCCGCACAACCGGTCTTTCTCCGTCCCACAATTCGTCCGTGCCGATTGACCAGCTTCTTGAGAAGCTCAACATCCTTGTAGTCGACATACATCGGGCGTGGGCGAACGCCGTCCACGCAAATTGGATCTTTCTTCTTGCTTCGCGTGCGGACTTTCGAACGACGTCGAGCCCGCGAGGTACGTGTCATAGCCATAGAACGAACCAACACCTCGAATTTGTGTCAAAAAAGGGGTCAGGAACCTTTTCTTAAGTCTTATAAGGCCGCCCACACCGAACCGCACATTCTACCCCTTGCGGCCCATCACACAAGGGGCCCCCAAAAAAAGGGGTCAGGACCCTTTTTTGGCCAAAGGAAGACCGTCACGCCCCTTTCGGTCGCTCACTCAAAGAACTTTGCGAGCGTCTTCTGATCCGGAGGGCGAGTGACCAGAGAGACGGAGATCAGTGCTGCCGCCGAACAGGCCAAAATTACCACCACGGGCATCATGTGATACTCCTCGCCCAGGAGAGGGAAGGATACCGAATAATTGGCCGTCATGCCGAAATTCGACTGCCAGAACAGATAGGACCAACTGACCACCGTGGCCAAAATTGACGCGATCGCTCCGGCCGCCGTCAAACGGCGCCAGTACAGGGCCGAGAAAATAAGTGGGAACAACGCGGCAAATCCGCTAAAACACCACACGCCCATCTGGAACACTCGTCGCGGTTCGGCCAGTGAGAACAGGTAGGTCACTGCCACAATACCGATAATAAAAGAGCGTGCCACCAGAACCTTCTGCTTGTCCGTCAAACCGGACTTTCTGTAATGTAAAACGATGTCGTTCGTGAAAATCGTCCCCAGGCAAAGGAACTGGCTGTCGAGCGACGACATGATGGCGGCCAGGATCCCGGCGGTCAGGAAGCCGCCAAGCAGGTCGCCGGCCTTGCTGCGGACCAAGAATGCCAACACGCCGTTGGCAGAGACCTTGGGGGGTACGCCCGCCAGACTGGTCGTGGCCCACACGCCAATCAACACACATGGGCCCCAGACAATCATGATGAACAGAGGATGCAGGACGACCGGGACCTTGAAACTCTCGGCACTCTTCGCCGTCAACCAGTGCTGAAACAAGTGTGGGAACATTCCGACCGACAACGGGATCAACATATATGTGAAAAACATCAGCTTGGGCATATGACTGCGCGTCAACTTGTCCGGGCTGACCGCCTCGCTGGCAACCTTCAGATTCGTCAACAAATGCTCGGTTCCTCCCAACTCGGTCGCAATCACATAGAACGTGACGACCCCGAGCACCATGAAGACCATCGTCTGAAATGCGTTGGCCCATGCCGTACCCCGCATCCCGCCAAAGAAGACGTAGAGCAGGACGACGGTGCAAACGACCAGTGACGCCGCCCAGGGGGGCACCCCGCCGCCATACGCCTCGAACATCGGAAACTCACCACGGGTGATCCCGTTAATGACGGTCCCGGATGCCAGAACGCCGAGCAACAAGTAAGGAATGACCAGACCGACAAGAACGGGGAAAAGGAACAGACCGATCGAGTTATTCGCGAGCCGATCGCGAAAAAACTGGATCTGGGTGGTGTAACCGTGTCGGCGCCCCAGTTTCCACAGTTTGACACCGATCACGAAGAAGCAGAGTGAATGCACAATTCCGCTACTTGAGGCCAGCATTCCATAGACGCCAACACCTTCCTTAAAGGCCTCACCGGTCGAGCCCACCAGCGCAAACGCCGTCATCGTCGTCCCAAAAAGAGACATGAGCAAGAGAAACGGCCCAATGCTGTGGCTGGCCAACATGTAATCTTCGCTCGTCCCGCGAAACAAGCGACTGGAGAACAGACCGAGCGCCAGCAGCAGGCCAAGGTAGATGGAAATAATAATAAGCTGAGTCATTGCCCGTGCCCTCCCGGCCCGCCCGCTCGCTTGCCGTCATGGTCTGCCGGCCAGGCGAACTTGATCGCCAACAGCCAGGTAACGGTGGCTGCGAGAGAGAGGCCCATGTGGTAGAGCAATGTGATCGGCAGGAAACCGAAAATCAATCGCGAGTCATCCCAGAACCAGTTGTCCTGGTGCAGGATAATCAAGGCGATCACCAGGCCCCAGACAATGTAAAACATTGGCGAGCGAGACTTCATACCGTGGTTGCACTCCTGTCAAAAGAATCCGGGGCACCAATCCCTGTCATGACAAGACGAGCCAGTCTACTCGAATTTCACCGTCAGAACCAGCTTCTGCACTGGCGGGCCGCCCTACGCGATGCTGCGGCTTGTGGCACTTGTACTACCGAAGACGGTGCATGCTCCGGCGTACCTGCTTTCACCGTGGGAGACGGATTCTCCCGGCGCTGCATGAACCGTTTCCCGGTGGATCTAATTTGTTTTGGGGGAACCGCTAAGTGAT